>JBBIPD010000236.1:1351-5166 GCA_037443025.1 Chloroflexota bacterium | reverse complement strand
ATCTGCTACTTGAGAAACCCCTCTCCCATTCACTCGAAGGGGTGGATGAACTGCTTGCAGCCGTCCAATCTGGCGGGGGGCAGGTGTTGATTGGCTTTCAATTCCGTTTTCACCCCGGATTGCAGCTCATCTCCCGCCTGCTCCAAGAAGGCGCTATCGGACGCCCTCTCTCCGTGCACGCCCATTGGGGCGAATACCTCCCTGCCTGGCACCCCTGGGAAGATTACCGCCTGGGGTATAGCGCCCGGCAGGACCTGGGAGGCGGCGTGGTCTTGACCCTGAGTCACCCTCTGGATTACCTGCGCTGGCTCATCGGCGATGTCCACGCTTTGTGGGCGTTTGCCGCCTCGCTGAGCGATCTGGATATCGAGGTGGAAGACACCGCCGAAATCGGTTTGCGTTTCGCCAATGGAACCTTGGGGAGCGTGCATCTGGATTATAATCAAAGACCGTCTGCCCACACCCTCCAGGTCACCGGCGCCAGGGGGACCATCCGTTGGGACAACGCCGACGGCGCGGTTCACCTCTTCCAGGCTGGCAATCTTTCTGAAACCGGTCAGGCTGGTTCATGGATGGGATGGCAAACTTTCCCACCTCCCCCTGGTTTCGAGCGCAATCACATGTTCCTGGCAGAGATGCGCCATTTTCTCCAGGTCGTCTGGGGAGAAGCGACGCCCCTCTGCACCCTGGAGGATGGGATTCAGGCTCTTCGCCTGGCATTGTCTATCCTGGAATCATCCCGAGAGGGAAAGTTGGTTTTGTTGTAGTCTATGGAATGTCTCGCAATCATCCCGGCGCGCGGCGGCTCGAAAGGCATCCCGCGCAAGAATATCCGCCCCTTGTTAGGCAAACCCCTGATTGCCTACAACATCGAACAAGCCAGGCAGGCGCGCCTGGTGAATCGCGTGGTTGTCTCTACCGACGACCCTGAGATTGGCGCAATCTCCCGCCAATACGGCGCCGAGGTGGTCTGGAGACCAGCCGAGATTAGCGGGGACACGGCGCCCTCCGAAGCAGCTCTGCTTCACGCCCTGGAGCATCTCCGCCAGACCGAGGGCTATCAACCAGACCTGCTGGCGTTCCTCCAATGCACCTCGCCCCTCACCCTGGCTGAAGATATTGACGGCGCAATCCAGACCTTGCTGGATGCCGAAGCCGATACCGCCCTGGCAGCCATCCCATTTCACTACTTCATCTGGAAGATAGACGAGACCGGCGCCGCGGTGGGCGTCAATCATGACAAACGCGTGCGCCCCCTGCGTCAGCAGCGTCAACCGCAATATCTGGAGAGCGGAGCGGTTTATGTCATGCGCGTCCTGGGTTTCTTGCAAGCTCGACACCGTTTTTTTGGCAAAACCGTCCTGTACGAGATGCCCCCAGAACGCCGCCTGGAGATTGACGATGTGGTGGATTTTCAGGTTGCCGAAACGCTGATGCGTTCCCAGGCAGAGCAGCGGAGGTCTGCTCGATTGCCCCAGGTCATCGCCGCCCTGATTCTCGATTTTGACGGTGTTTTCACCGACAACAAGGTCATCGTCCAGCAGGATGGGAGCGAGGCGGTCGTCTGCGACCGAAGCGATGGTTGGGGGATTGGTCAGCTCAAAAAAACCGGCTTGCCCATCCTGGTTCTCTCAACCGAGCCGAACCCGGTCGTCCGCGCCCGCGCCGATAAGCTCGGCTTGCCTTGCCTGCAAAATGTCTCAGATAAATGGTCCGTCCTGGCTGCCTGGCTCGCCGAACGCAACATCGAACCCCAACATGTGGTTTATATCGGCAATGACGCCAACGACCTGGAATGTATGCGCCACGTTGGCTGCGCGGTCACCCCGGCAGACGCTTATCCCGAGGCAATCTCTGCCGCCCAGATTATTTTGGAACACAAAGGCGGCGATGGAGCCATCCGCGAAATCTGCGACCTGATCCTGAAACACCTCCACTCTTGATTTTCAGTATAAACTTATCCGCAATCTTCCCAAACCGCTTAAGATTTCAAAGGAGTAAAAATGGCTAAAGCCATCAAAATTGGCGACCGCTGGGTCGGCGAAGGCTATCCCACCTTCCTGATTGCCGAAATCGGCATCAATCACAATGGCGACCTGGGCATCGCCAAACGCCTGATTGACGTTGCCGTCATGGCAGGCTGCGATGCGGTCAAATTCCAAAAACGCAATCCCGAAAAAGCTGTGCCACCCGATTACCAGAACGTCATCCGCGAGACCCCCTGGGGGCTGATGAGTTACCTGGATTACCGGCGCAAGGTCGAATTTGGCTATGAGGAATATCAGGCGATTGACAGCTACGCCAGAGAAAAGAACATTTTATGGTTTGCCTCTTGTTGGGACGAAGACTCGGTGGATTTCATCGAACAATTCTCGCCTCCCTGCTACAAGATCGCCTCTGCCTCGTTGACCGATGTCAATCTGCTGCGTAAAGTCCGCAGCAAGGGCAGACCGGTGATACTCTCAACCGGCATGTCCACCATGGATGAGATCAAAAGGGCAGTGGACATCCTCGGGCAGGATTACCTGCTCATCGCCCACAGCACCAGCACCTACCCATGCCCGCCAGAAGAATTGAATCTGCGCGTCATCCAGGCGCTCAAAGCCGAATTCGACTGCCCGGTAGGCTATTCCGGGCATGAGGTCGGTTTGCAGACCACCTACGCCGCGGTCACCCTGGGCGCAGCATTTATCGAACGCCACATCACCCTCGACCGGGCGATGTGGGGCAGCGATCAAGCGGCTTCGGTGGAACCCTGGGGCTTGATGCGCCTGGTGCGGGATATCCGCGTCATCGAAAAAGCCCTGGGTGATGGGCAAAAACGAGTTTATGAAAGCGAAATGAAAGCCCGCCAAAAATTGCGGCGCAATCATTAACCTCAAATTCAATCTCAGGAGCATATCAATATGGCAAAATCAAACCACATTCTGATCAGCCCTTATGGAGGAAAACTGGTCAATTTAGTGATGAGCGGCGAGGAGCGTGAAGAGCTTCTGGAACGCTCCAAACGCCTCCCCTCGGTTCAAATCTCAGCCCGTTCCTTGTGCGATCTCGAGTTGCTGGCAACCGGGGCGTTCTCTCCCCTGGACCGCTTCATGCGCAAAGCGGACTACGAACGCGTCCTCACCGAGATGCGCATGACCGACGGCACGCTCTTCCCCATCCCAATCACCCTGCCGGTGGAGGAGAGTGCCCTTCCCACCTGGGGCGAGCAGATCACCCTGTGCGACGCCCGCAATAACACCCTGGCAATCATGCAAATTGAGGAAGTGTACCACTACGATCCGCAGCGCGAAGCGCGCCTGGTCTTAGGCACCACCGACCCACGCCACCCCCTGATTTCAGAGATGGTTCGCTGGGGCAAGGTATATGTCTCGGGAGCGATCAAAGTCTTGGACCTACCCCGATACTATGATTTTATCGATTTACGCCGGACGCCTGCTCAGGTGCGCGAGATTCTGGAAGGGATGGGCTATGCCAATGTGGTCGCTTTCCAGACCCGCAATCCAATGCACCGCATCCATGAAGAGCTGACCAAGCGCGCCGCCGAGGAGGTCAATGGCAGTTTGCTGATACACCCGGTGGTCGGGATGACCAAGCCCGGCGATGTTGATCACTACACCCGCGTTCGCGTCTATCGCGCCCTGGTCGAAAACTACTACGACCCGCAAAAAACCCTGCTCAGCCTGCTGCCGCTTGCCATGCGCATGGCTGGTCCACGCGAGGCGTTGTGGCACGCCATCATCCGCAGGAACTATGGCGCGAATTATTTCATCATCGGGCGCGATCACGCCGGTCCGGGGAACGATAGCCAG
>JBBIPD010000236.1:0-1341 GCA_037443025.1 Chloroflexota bacterium | reverse complement strand
CATTCTATGGTCCGTATGAAGCTCAAGCCATGCTGACCCAATACAGTGATGAAATTGGCGTCAAACCCATTGATTTCAAAGCCCTGGTCTATCTGGCAGATGAAGACCGTTATGAAGAGCAAAACAAAGTGCCGGAGGACGCCAAAATCTACGAGATTTCGGGCACCCAGGTGCGCGAGGACTACCTGGCAAAGGGCATCCCCTTGCCAGAATGGTTCACCCGAAAAGAGACCTCTGAAATTTTGCAGCAGATGTATCCGCCGCGCCACAAGCAAGGTTTCTGCATCTGGTTCACCGGTCTCAGCGGTTCGGGCAAATCCACCACAGCCGAAGTGCTCACCTCCCTCCTGCTGGAGCGGGGCAAGCAAATCACCGTCCTGGATGGCGATGTCGTCCGTACCCATCTCTCCAAAGGATTGGGGTTTTCCCGCGAAGACCGCGATACCAACATTTTACGCATTGGTTTCGTCGCCGGTGAAATAGCCCGGCATGGCGGAGCCGTCATCTGCGCTGCAATCAGCCCTTACCGCTCCACCCGAAACGAAGCGCGCAAGATGGTTGGCGAAGACCGCTTCATCGAGGTCTTTGTGGATACTCCAATCGAGGTCTGCGAGCAACGGGATGTGAAAGGTCTCTATGCCCGCGCCCGTCGGGGTCAAATCTCCGGCTTCACCGGCGTGGATGATCCCTATGAAGCCCCCGTGAATCCAGAGATTACCCTTTACACAATCAACGACACCCCCGAGGACAATGCCCGCAAGATCATCGCCTATCTGGAGGAGCGCGGCTTCCTGCTACCGGACGGCACGCAGAACAAAAAGAACTCTTCCGAGCCAGCGCCGGAAAGCGCCCAGAAGAATTAAATCATGCAACACAAACGGGGGGTAGCCTCTCTTTTAGAGGCGCCTCCCGAAACGGGCAAATCTGCAATGTCTAAGTTACCCGAACTCTTCAACCTGAGCCAGCGTACAGCCGTGGTCACCGGAGGGGCAGGCTTGCTTGGATCCGAGTTTTGCCGCACCCTTGCCGAAGCCGGGGCGCGCCTGGTCGTCGCCGACCTGGACGAGAGCCGCGCCAGCCGGTTAGCCCAGGAGCTGAGGCAAGCCGGCTATCAGGCGATTGATGCGCCAACCGACGTTGCCGATCCCCAATCCGTTCAGCGCATGGTCAACCTCGCCCTGGAAACCTTCGGTCGCCTGGATATCCTGGTGAACAGCGCCGTGTTGGATCCCAAGTTCGACCCCGAGCACGGCGGTCATACCAATTCCTTTGAGGAATATCCCCTGGAAGCCTGGAACCAGGCGCTTTCGGTCAACCTGACCGGCATGTTCTTGTGTTGTC
>JBBIPD010000235.1:2877-5182 GCA_037443025.1 Chloroflexota bacterium | reverse complement strand
CTTCCTCTTCGCTGATGGGTAATGAACCGGGGCGGGTGCTCTCTCCACCCACATCCAGGATGTCCGCGCCTGCGCCGACAAAACGACGGGCATATTCCAGCGATAGTGAGACGAAATCGGGATTTACCCCCTCACCTTGGGATTGGGATGGCTTCATCAACCCATCGCCGGAGAAACTGTCGGGGGTGATATTGAGGATGCCCATGATATAGGTGCGGGAGCCCCAGACGAAGGTCTTTCCCTTTACTGTCAACTGGCTGGCGTGCATAGACACAGGGTTATCCTGATTAGACCACAGATGGCGTTGTTCTGAAATGGGCTATGGCTCATACGATAAGCGTTAGCGGTCGGTTCAACCAGGCTTCGGCTTCGTCCATGTCTTTGAACAGAGCCATCTCAACTCCGCCGGGGGTGGTGAGCGCCGCAATCTGTCGCAGAGCGTTTGCCACTTTCTCGCTGGTGGCTACCACCGCCAGGCGGATATTACGCGAGGCGGGGTCGTTGTTCACCTCCACTGCATATTGAATTGCCTGTTCCGGCAGCTCATCCAGTTGTCTCAAATCGTACAGATTGCGGGTCAGACGGTCTGAATCATAGAGATGCTCCAGGGAGAACTCGCGCCAGTGTTCCAGCGTTTTGGGGGAGGCGTCGCTGAAAACAAAGTGCATGCCTCCATCCGGGCGGCGGGTGACGGTGTAACCGATTCCCGGGACGGGGTTCCAATTCAGGGGTTTTAATTCCTCAGACATAGGCGCTCCTTCTGGCTCGGTAAGGGATTGGGCAACCCTTGTAACTCAAGTTCGTGTCATTTTACTCAACGATGGGTATATATTTTATTCCATTTTAACCCTTGCGGGATAAGACGAATCTCACCTGGGGATGAAGTCTCAAAAACGGGGGCGAACTCTCTCGATAAGTCATCTCAACGACTATCCGCTACGCAGGTGCATAGAAGCGTATCTGGCTGGAGTCCACCTGCGCCAGAAGCTGCCGGGTGCTTTTACCGCTTACAGGATGGTGATATTCGGGCGCAATGTCTGCCAGCGGCACCAGCACAAATGCCCGCTCGTGCAGGTGTGGATGAGGAATCGCCAGGTTTGGCTTATCCAGGATCAGGTCATCGTAGAAAAGGATGTCAATGTCTATCAGGCGTGGACCGTAGCGGACGGTTGGGGTCCGCCCCATCTTGATCTCCAATTGCTTCAGGTACGTCAGCAGAGTTTCGGGTTTGAGGCGGGTATTGCCCTGAACGACCTGGTTTAAGAACGCAGGTTGCTCCAGATAGCCCCAAGGCGGGGTTTCATAGATGGGCGATTCGGCAATGACCTGCACCCTGGGAGGCATCCGCCGAATGGCTGTTTTCAGATTATCCAATCGGTCGCCGAGGTTGCTGCCCAGAGCGAGAAAAACGGTATGGAGCGATGCTTTACCCAATCTAACCCTGCCTGGGGGGTCACAGTCTTTCGATAACGGTTGCGGTTGCCATCCCGTGACCGATGCACATGACCTGCAACCCGTATCTACCCCCGGTGCGCAACAACCCATGCACCAGTTTGGTCATCAAGACCGCCCCTGTCGCTCCCAGGGGGTGCCCGAGGGCAATTGCTCCACCGTCCGGGTTGACCCTGGTCATGTCGGGCTCGAGTTCTTTCGCCCAGGCGAGCACGACCGAAGCGAACGCCTCATTGATTTCGATGACATCAATCTCATCGAGGCTCAAACCTGCCCGTTTCAGCACCTGCCTTGTCGCAGGGATGGGTCCATCGAGCATAAGCACCGGGTCTGATCCGACCACAGTCCGGGCGACTATCCGAGCGAGAGGTTCCAGATTGTGGCGTCCCACGGCAGCCGCCGAAGCCACAACCAACGCCGCCGCGCCGTCGCTAATCTGGCTGGAATTTCCGGCGGTAATCACCCCATCTGGCTTGAAGACCGGTTTCAAAGTCGCCATTTTCTGGCGGTCGGGTGGCATGCGCACTCCCTCGTCCTGGGTTACCTGCACGCCATCGGGTCGCCTGATGGGCAGAATCTGTTCTGTAAAATGACCGTTTTGAATGGCGTGCATCGCTTTGAGGTGGCTTTGATAGGCGAAGTCATCCAATTCGTCCCGGCTCAAGCCCCATTTTTCAGCCATCATCTCGGCGCTGACTCCTTGATGGACCAGTTCGTACGGGAAATCGGAAGGCCATTCTCTAGGCCAATCGCTGCCGATTGGCTGGTGGGACATCATCTCCGTCCCGCCAGCGACGATAATATCCATATCGCCAGCAAGGATCGCCTGGGCGGCGAAGTGAACCGCCTGTTG
>JBBIPD010000235.1:0-2867 GCA_037443025.1 Chloroflexota bacterium | reverse complement strand
CGCACACGCGGTTCAGGGTGACCGCCGGCACTTCTACCGGTAAGCCAGCTTTCAATGCCCCCAGGCGCGCCAGGTTCGCCCCCTGGTCGCCAATGGGGGTCACGCAACCCCAGATGACGTCTTCCACCCATTGCGGTTTGACCTTTGCGCGTCGTATCGCTTCTTTTATCACTTCGCTGGTCAGGTTGATTGGTGTGACGGGGAACAGCGCGCCGCTTGGCTTCCCCACGCCAACCGGCGTTCGCACTGCAGATAGGATGTAGGTCTCTTCGCTCATAGATATAAGGATACCATAACTGTAAATGTTAGATTCATCCAATCTTGCGCCCGTGGGGTTGATTTGCCATTTTCGCAGGTGGCGGCTAAAATAATAAAGCCAATCATTCTTCACGTCACTGAAAGGGATTACAATGGCTCAAGCGACTTTTCACTTCCCGCGAGGGTTTCTTTGGGGGGCTGCCACAGCCGCCCATCAGGTGGAAGGGAATAATTTCAACAACAACTGGTGGGTCTGGGAACAACAGCCCGGACATGTCAAGAACGGCGATAAATCTGGGCTGGCATGCGACTGGTGGGGCGGGCGCTGGAAAGAGGATTTCAACCGCGCCGCAGATGGGGGACAGAATGCGCATCGCCTTTCTATCGAGTGGAGCCGCATTCAGCCCGCGCCCGATCGCTGGGACGAAGACGCCCTGGATCGCTACATCGAGATGATGCGCGGGCTGCATGAACGCGATCTGACCCCGCTGGTCACGTTGCATCATTTTACCGACCCCATCTGGCTGCATGAACTTGGGGGTTGGGAGAACCCGAAGGTCGTGGAGTATTTTGAGGTATACGTCAACCGGGTGGTGGAGGCTCTACGGCAGTATGTCAATTTATGGGTCACAATCAACGAGCCGAACGTGCTGGCTGTCAGCGCCTACCAGATGGGGGTGTGGCCTCCGCAAAAGAAAAGCCTGGTTTCCACTTATCGGGTGATGGTGAACATGGTGCGCGCCCACGCCGCTGCCTATCGCGCCATTCACCGTCTTCAACCCGAGGCGCGGGTCGGGATTGCCTGCAATATTCGCCCCTTTATCCCGCGCAGATCCTGGTCGGTGCTGGATCGGGGGTTGGCGAGCCTGGCGTCGTTGATCTTCAACGAGTTTTTCCCGGGCGCGTTGAGCAGTGGGAAACTCCGTTTGCCGGGGTTCACCCAGCGCGTCCCGGAAGCCAAAGGCACTCAGGATTATCTGGGTATCAATTACTATGTGCGCGACTATATCTCCCTAAATATTTTAAACACTGCCCAAAGCGCAATGGCTCCGGCGTTTCCACCCGAGCTCGAGTTAAGCCCGACTAAAATGTTCGCCAACGACCCGGAAGGGTTCTTCCAGGCGCTGAAGTGGGGCACAAAATTCGGCGTGCCCATTGTGGTCACCGAGAACGGCATCGAAGACGCGGCGGATGCGCTGCGACCGCGCTATCTGATTCAGCATGTGCACCAAATGTGGCGGGCGGTGAATTTCAACATTCCGGTCAAGGGATATTTTCACTGGACCCTGGTGGATAATTTCGAGTGGGAGCGGGGTTGGTCGCAGCGTTTCGGTCTGTGGGAACTGGATGTCGAAACCCAACGGAGAAGCAAGCGCCCCAGCGCCGATTTGTACGCTGAAATTTGCCGCGAGAACGGTCTGGCATCTGACACCGTGGCGCGTTTTGCCCCGCAGCTTGCTGAGACCATGTTCCCGTAAGCCCTGGTGCAAGACTTGCCGGTTGAAATCATCATGGAGGACGCCCTTGAGGGATAATCTTCAGAGTTTGAGAACGGTCGTCTGCCGCCCTGCCCTGCCCAAAGACACCGCCGATGTCCTGGAATTGACCCGCGAAATATGGGATGGGCATGATTATGTGCCCCATGTCTGGGCTGAGTGGCTTGCCGATGCCCAGGGGGTGCTGGCAGTGGCTGAATACGCCGGTAAGGTGGTGGGCTTAGCAAAACTCTCCGCCAAAGGCGCGGGGGAATGGTGGATGCAGGGCTTGCGAGTCCACCCCGCATTTCAGGGGCAGGGGATCGCTTCCCGCCTGCATGACTACATCTTGAACCATTGGCAGCGACGCCTGGACGGGGTGATTCGCCTGGCGACTTCCTCCGCCCGCCTGCCGGTGCACCATCTCTGCGAGCGGAGCGGTTTCAGCAAGGTGGGGGAGTATTTATCTTACGTCGCCCCTGCTTTGGACGGGCAGGCGCATTGCCTCATCCCCGTCGAGGAAGAGGAGGCGCCGCTTGCCCTGGAATACGCGCTGAAAAGTCCCATGCACCCCTTGTCTTTCGGTTTCATGGATTTATCCTGGTACTGGGGCGAGCTTACCCTGGAGCGAATCGTGGATGCAATCAGGCAAGGGCATGCTCTGTGGGGGTTGGATCATGACGGTCGGCGATGGGCGTTGCTGGTCTTTGATCTCGATGACGATGAGGAGGGGGATTATCCCTATATTCAGTTCCTGGCTTGCGAGGTCGAGCAGTTGGAAGACGCCCTGTTGGAATATCGCCGCCTCGCGGGTGCACTGGGGTATAAGCGTTGCGCTTGGATGGCGCCAGATAGGGCGCAGATTCTGACGGCGCTGGAGGAAGCCGGTTTCCGCTCCGACTGGGAGAACTCACTATATTTGTTTGAAAAGCGTTCTTTGAGCTAAAACACTGGAGGTTGATTCCCGACGTGGTATAATCGCAGGCGCAGTTAAGGCGAACAATTGCATATTTTATCTCGGAGAGGTTGCGTAGTCTGGCCTAACGCGCACGCCTGGAGAGCGTGTTCACCGCAAGGTGACGCGGGTTCGAATCCCGCCCTCTCCGCCTGCTTTCCTTTGGACTAATCTACCGT
>JBBIPD010000234.1:0-5192 GCA_037443025.1 Chloroflexota bacterium | reverse complement strand
CAAGCAGCGTAAACCGGTGCTTGTCCCGGATTTGAAAGAAGACCCGCGCTGGCTGGAGCTTCCGAACAACACCCTTCAGTATCGGAGCGCAATTGGCGTCCCCCTGATGATCGGAGGGGCATCGCTAGGGGCTTTGCTTTTCTTCCATAGAAGCATCGATCATTTTTCTCCAGATCAGTTGGATTTAATTCAAGCTGCTGCCAACCAGGTGGCAATTGCGGTCAACAACGCCGAGCTATATAGCCTGATTCGAGATCAGGCAGAAGACCTGGGAAAAATGGTCAGGAATCAGCAAATAGAGACCCAGCGCTCCAAAGCCATCCTCGAGGATGTTGCGGATGGCGTCCTGGTAACAGATGAAAATATGCAAATCACCCTGTTCAATAGCTCCGCGGAGAAGATTCTCGGGCTGGAGCGATCCAGGGTAATCGGAAAATCATTGGAACACTTCACCGGCTTATTTGGAAAAGCGGCGCGCCCCTGGATGGAAACCATTCGCAAATGGTCTCAAGACCCAGATTCTTATCAGCAGGGAGATGTCTATGCTGAACAAATCAAGCTGGAAGATGGGCATGTGGTCTCTGTCCATCTGGCGCCGGTGAGCCTGCGCGAGACCTTTCTGGGCACCGTCTCCATCTTCAGGGATATCACCCACCAGGTAGAGGTGGACCGCTTGAAATCCGAATTTGTATCTACCGTCAGTCATGAACTACGCACCCCAATGACCTCCATCAAAGGTTATGTGGATATTCTCCTGATGGGCGCGGCGGGTCCCCTCAATGAACAACAGAAGCGCTTCCTGGACATCGTCAAGAACAATGCTGAGCGCCTGGCAATCCTGGTGAATGACTTACTCGACATCTCCAAGATAGAATCGGGACGCCTCAAGCTATCCTTGCAACCAATTGATCTCTCTCAACTCGCCCGCGAGGCAATTGCCGACCTGGTTCAACGCTCCCAGGAAGAAAACCGACCCATGCAGATCGAATCCCAAATACCCCGAAAGCTGTCACGGGTCTGGGGCGATCCAGACCAGGTGCGCCGGATATTGGACAATTTGCTCGAGAATGCCTACTTATACACGCCCGAAAATGGGTCTATCTTACTTCGCATCCGCCAGAAAGATGATCACATCCAGGTTGATATTAAAGACAACGGGATTGGGATACCACCCGAAATGCAGCCCCGGGTGTTCGAACGTTTCTTCCGCGGTGAAAACCCCTCTGTCCTGGCAACCTCCGGAACCGGTCTGGGACTCTCCATCGTGCAGAACCTGGTAGAGATGCAAGATGGAAAAATCTGGCTGGAAAGCAGCGGAGTGGAGGGGGAAGGAAGTACGTTTTCATTCACACTGCCCATATATCATCTCGAGAATGGATAAGGCAACATGGCACGCATACTGATTGCAGAAGACGAACGCGATATACGCGACTTGATAACCTTCACCATCAACTATGCAGGTTATGAAGTCATTGCCACCTCGAATGGGGAAGAAGCTTGCGCCAAAGCCGAAGAAATCATCCCCGATCTGATTCTGCTGGATGTCCGAATGCCAAGAATGAACGGTTACGAAGCCTGCACCAGGATAAAGTCCACCCCTCTACTTGAACACATTCCCGTCGTATTCCTCTCCGCAAAAGGTCAAGAGGCAGAAGTACAAACTGGCTTGCAGGCTGGAGCGATTGAATATATCCTTAAACCATTTGCGCCGGATCACCTCATTGAGCGAGTGAAGGCTATCCTGGCAAGCCAGAGTAAGACATAAGCCCTCCTCAAGGGGGAAGCATAATCGCCGCTGGTATGGGTTGAGAATGAGCGCCATCATCCTGCAGAATGAAATTATCCATTACGAAGTCCTGGGGCGCGGCAAACCTTTGCTCTTCATCCACGATTGGGTGGGCTCCTGGCGCTATTGGATACAGACCATGCAGGCGGCGTCTCTTTCTTATCGAGCTTACGCGTTGGATTTATGGGGATTTGGGGACAGCGCAAAAAATCCGGATTATTACACGCTCAAGCAGCAGTCTTTATTACTGGAAGGCTTTCTGGAATCCCTCGGGATCGCGAAGATTGCCTTGATTGGTCACGGGTTAGGCGCAGTGGTTGCCATGTTGTTCGCCCAACAACATCCAGATAGAGTGGATCGAGTCATGGCAGTCGGCTATCCCTGGAACGAAACCGCCATCAACTCCCGTTTCCTCTCGGCTTCCCCAGCTGAACTGACAGATTGGCTGCTGGGTCGTTCCGCAGCAAACGAGGCAGTCTGGACCGAGGTTTTCAAAGCCGACCCTGGCGCTATCCAGGTTTCATTGACCGATGTCCAGCAAATTGACCTATCCAGGATTCCCACTCAGATTAACAACCCTTTGCTTTTAGTCCACGGGGTCAATGACCCTGCCATTGCTCCTCCAGACCTGGATGAAGTCGCCCAATGGCGGGAAAACAGCCACTGCATCCTGCTCGACCAATCTGCGCACTACCCCATGTTAGATGAGACCAGTAAATTCAATCGCTTGCTGACAGACTTCCTGAATCTGAACTCGGGAGCGAGCCCACGCCAGCTTCAGTTGAAGGAAGAATGGAAGCGGCGCGTGCGTTGATTCCTGAACATACCCGGTATCGGGATGTTTCTTGACAAGAGTTCTGGTTAACGTTTATACTATTTAGCAAGAAAATACATGCACGGGGAGCCGGCTAGAAAGCTGGCTGAGAGGAGAGCTGAGAGCTCTCGACCCGCGTACCTGATCCGGGTAATGCCGGCGGAGGAATCGCATCCAGATAGCATCTGAACCTTCTCCTCCGTCCGGGAGGAGGTTTTTTTGTCCAGAAGAAAACAGGCGCTTATCTTCGCCAATGGTCGAATTGACAACTTAGAAGCTGTATCCAGGTTTCGCGGCGTGGATAACCTGATCATTGCCGCCGATGGAGGGGCGCGCCACTGTCAGAAACTGGGCATAATGCCCAACGTCCTGATCGGCGATTTCGACTCTCTGAATGAAGCTGAGCTGATTATATATGAAAAGGCTGGAGCGGAGATAATCCGTCATCCGGCGCGCAAAGATTACACCGACCTGGAGCTTGCCTTGCTGCATGCCAAATCAATAGGCGCAACCCAGGCGATTGTTTTCGGCGGGTTGGGGCTGCGTTGGGATCAAACCCTGGCTAATCTGCTATTACCCGCGTCCAACGAGCTGTCCCAAATGAGGATTCAACTGATTGATGGCAACCAGGAGATTACAGTTCTGCACGCAGGGGATGAATACGAATTCCACGGCAGCCCCGGAGACACCGTTTCTCTCATCCCGCTCAATGCTGAAACAACGGGAATCAGCACCCAGGGGTTGGAGTACCCTCTGGCGAATGAAAGCCTTGTATTCGGCTCCACCCGCGGCATCAGCAATGTTCTGGTTGGGACGACGGCTTCCCTGCATCTGGAAAAAGGCTTGTTGCTTTGTGTGGTAATTCATCATTGAATATCATCTGCTCAATCAATACGCCCTTGATTTGCGAGGATTTAGCTTGACCTGATTAACGGTGTTCGGGAAAGGAGGAAGTAATATGAACCTGAAAAAGTACACCCTGCTTTTAGCTGCTCTGGCGGTCATCCTGACCGCCTGCGCCGGCGCTCAAACTACACAACCGACAGCAACCGCGCAACCTCGCACTCTGACCGTCATGACCCACGACTCATTTGCAGCCTCTGAGAACGTCGTGGCAAGTTTCGAAACCGAGAATCAAGTCAAAGTTCAGTTCTTGAAAGCTGGCGACGCCGGCACCGCCTTGAATAAGGCGATCTTATCGAAGGATAAACCCCTGGCAGATGTTTTTTACGGGGTTGACAACACCTTTCTCAGTCGCGCCCTCAATGAGGATATCTTCGAAGTGTATGACTCGCCTCTACTGGGAAAAATCCCCTCAACATTTCAGCTTGACCCTCAAAGACGCGCCTTGCCCGTTGATTACGGCGATGTTTGCCTGAATTACGATAAAACCTACTTTGCTGAGAAAAACATTGCCCCGCCTCAGACCCTGGAAGACCTGCTGAAGCCGGAATATAAAAGCCTGCTGGTGGTGGAAAACCCCGCCACATCATCCCCTGGTCTGGCGTTTCTGTTGACCACCATCGGTTATTTCGGCGAGCAGGAGTACCTCAAGTATTGGCAGGGATTGGTGGCAAATGACGTCAAGGTGGTTAACGACTGGGAGACCGCTTATTACACCGAGTTTAGCGGAGCCTCTGGACAGGGTCCCCGCCCCATCGTGGTCTCTTACAACTCCAGCCCGGCTTTCGAGATGATCTATGCCGAACAGCCCCCCGCCGAACCGGGGACAGCAGCCGTGGTGAGCGATAACACCTGCTTCCGCCAGATTGAGTTTGTTGGCATCTTAAAAGGCGGGCAAAACCGCGATCTGGCTGAGAAATGGGTTGACTTCATGCTTTCCCCTCGGTTTCAAGAAGATATGCCGCTTCAAATGTTCGTCTTTCCAGTTAATCCTGACGCCAAACTGAACGAAACCTTCACCAGGTATCTGGTCGTGCCTGACCAGACTGCCCAGGTGAGTCCAGACTTAATCGCCGCAAACCGAGAAAAGTGGATCAGCGATTGGACAGATACGGTACTCCGGGGAGGCGGGTGAGAGGCGGATCATCTTGAAATCACTGCGAGCAAACTGGCGTCACGTCTGCCTGTGGGCGTTACCACTGGCATTCTTAACTTTATTTTATTTCTACCCGCTGGGCAAAATTCTGGTGATAAGTTTCGAACGCAGCGAGGCAGGATTTGCAGCGCCTTTTCGGGAGGCGTTTTCATCCGCCTCGCTGCGCCATGTCCTCTGGTTCACAATCTGGCAGGCGACCCTGTCCACCCTTCTGACCCTCGCCGTCGGTCTGCCGGGAGCATACCTGCTTGCCCGCTACAAATTTCGGGGAAAATCGCTCATTCTGGCGGTCACCAGCATCCCTTTTGTAATGCCTACCCTGGTCGTGGCGACAGCCTTCAACGCCCTGCTCGGACCGCGCGGCTTTGTCAACCTTGCCCTGATGGATTGGCTCAACCTCGCCCAACCGCCGATTCAGTTCGTCAACACCCTTGCCGCCATCCTGGTTGCCCATATTTTTTACAATACAACCATCGTGCTGCGCATGGTGGGCGATTTCTGGTCTCATCTCGATCCAAAAATCTGGCAGGCTG
>JBBIPD010000233.1:445-5194 GCA_037443025.1 Chloroflexota bacterium | reverse complement strand
GTCTCCGCCCTGGGGCGAGGTGGCGTATGTGACCCCGGTGCCTTTGATGGCGCGCGGATCGTAAGCGGACATCGCCTGCCCTTTCGCCGCCGGGCTGCGCTCCACGCCCAACCGCTTGCCGGTCGCCACCGCTCCGCTCCCCAGGACGCGCCCCAACTCGGTCCCCCGCCGAATCTCACGGATCAGTTCCAGAGCGCGCCCGCCATCCCCCCATGCCATCAAACCCGCCTCCGCCGCCACCCCCAGAGCGCACCCGATTTCAATCGAATCCAGCCCGATATCGTTCACCTCCCAACACAGGCGGGCGATCGTATCCAAATCGTCAATCCCCAGGTTCGCGCCCATCAAGCCAATCGTCTCGTATTCCAGGGGCGAGACAATCATCTTCCCATCCGGTCCGCCATACACGTTCGAGCTACGGATGGTGCAACCCGCCATGCAGGCATGGGAGACCTCGCACTCGCCGCCGCGCGCAAGCAATTGCTGACGCATGAACTCGCCGGAGATGCGCTCTGCCCCCTCGAACTGCCCGCTGGAGAAATTGCGCGTCGGCAGCCCGCCAAAGCCGTTGCTCATCCGGGTCATGGCGGCGGTGCCGTAATCGGTGTAAATTTTGGTCTGGGGGTGGCTCAACAAAGCCTGGTTGTAAGCCTTTTGAGCCTGGCGATAAGCCGCCAGGTCTGCAATGGGCGGTTTTTGTCCACTGCCGCCGTCAATCACAATGGCTTTCAAGCCCTTCGAGCCCATCAACGCCCCCAAACCACCCCGGGCAGCGATGCGCGAGGGGACTCTGTCTTTATCCAGGTTCTGGATGCCCGCCGCGCTCAGGCGCATCTCTCCCCCTGGACCGATGAGGGCAAGCGCAACTTTATCTCCATAGCGCTCCAACAGCGGCGGAGCGACCTGATAAACCCCCTTGCCTGCCATGTCGTCAGCGCTCTCGAATCGCGCCCCAGCCGCGCTCAGGTGCAGCACCCACCAGCCAGGCTCGACCGGACTATCCTCGATAATCAACGCCTTGATGCCCAAATGGGAGAGCTGCAGCCCGGTTCGTCCGCCGGCGTTGCTCTCCTTCACCCCTCCGGTGAGCGGGCTTTTTCCCCCGACCGAGATGCGGTCGCAACTGGAGAGCATATGCCCCACCAGCAAACCAGGGGCGAAAATCAGCCGGTTATCCGGACCTAACGGATCGCAGTTGGCAGGGACTTCATCCAAAAGGATGCGGGCGACCAAGCCGCGCCCGCCCAGGTGCATCCAGGTCTCAGGCACCGGCTCACGCTTCAAGGTCTGGGTGCGCACATTGACGCGCCAGACAGAGAAAAACTCTTGTGGGCTATCGTTCGACATTCGTTCTGACATGACGCTCTCCATTCGGTTAAGATTCAAGCGCTTGAGAAGAAATGCGACATTGCACGCAGGTATACCGCATTACGCAGGTGGCTTTGGATACGGCTATTCTTGCGAACCAGACTTTCACTCGAAGGTATTTTAATCCAGGTCTTCTTTGGCTGGCGTCAAGGCAAACAGGCGCACGTAACGCCCAAGCGCGTGGATATCCGCCTCCGTCCCATCCATCCGATAACCCATAAAGCGGACAAGCTCTTTAAACGCCCTCGGGTGCCGGCGTGCATAATTTAACAGCTCATCTCCCGCTTCTTGCTCGCCGAGGGGCACCGCGATCGCACGGATATGCCTCCCACCGGAACGGACTTCCACATGCGGGTCAGCCCGGATATTTCTATACCAATCCGAGCTTTCCCCAAATCCGGCAGCGATGTAAAAAACACCGGTACTTTCATCATGGCGCACCACTTCCAATACGGTGTGACGCTTCAAGCCAGTTTTCCGCCCGGTGTGCGTCAGTTCCAAGAACCGGTCGCCTAACAGCCTCCCCAAACCAGCTCGATAGAACCAAATCGGAAATCGGAAGGCGAGCCTCATCAGACCGGCAGGCGGTTTGACCTCACGAACTTTTTCCGGCATCATTCGCTCCCTGATATTCGATTTCGGCAGTCTTACACAGGTAGGAAACGTCCTCTTCCGTGCCCCCTTCAACCAACACCACCAGGATATTCCCGGCTCTTAGAACCGTATCGCCATGGGGGATGATCACGTTGCGACTTCTGCGCAAAGAGGCTACCAGACAATTCGAAGGCCAGGGCACATCTTTCACTCTTCGACCGTCACATGGAGAGCCTGCCTCTATGGGAATCTCAAAGATACGGACGTTTTCACCACTTGCAGCGCCCAGCTTCACCTGGTGGATGCGGTGGCGCTGGGCTGTCCTTCTGGCAAGGGCGATATCGTAGGCGCGAATCAAATCGGAGCGGCGCAACCAGCCCACCATACGGTTTGGCTCGTTGCGGGAAACCACCGGCATGCGCCCGATGTCGCGCTCGCCCATTCGCCGTAAAGCCTGCCCGATGGTCTCATCTGGATACGCCACCAGCAAATCCCGCACGCAGATATCCCCCACCCGCATCGAGCGGACATCCTCATCCTGGAGACGACCGAGTTCCTGGGTGGTCAGGATACCCACCAAGTCCCCCTGCGCGTTCAATACCGGCAAGCCGTGATGCCGCGTCTCGGCGAAAACATCCATGACCCGCTCCACGCTATCCGTTTCCAACAGACTCAACGGAGCAGGTTGCATGACTTCCTCAACCGTTATGGTTTCCAAAACGTCCACATCTCGCCCGCGCTCCAGGCGGATGCCTTTACGCGCCAAGCCCATGCTATAAACCGATTCGCGTATCAGACGTTGAGATAAGACCATGCTCACCACCACGGCAAACATCACAGGCAAGATAATGCGATAGTCGTTGGTCATCTCAAACAGCAGCAACACCGCGGTCAGAGGCGCATGAACTGCCCCTGCCAGGACCGCCGCCATACCCACCATGGCGTATGCCCCCGGGATAACGTTCAACCCGGGCGAAAGCCAATCCAGCCCAGCCGCATAGGCTGCGCCCAGCACCGCGCCGATGAACAAAGATGGCGCAAAAACGCCCCCCAGGAATCCGCCGCCGATGCTCAGCGGCGTCAGCACCAGCTTGGCTCCCATCAACGCCAGAAGCAACCAAAAATCGGTCGTTTGCCCATTCAGGACCGAGCCAATGGTGTCGTAACCCACGCCAAAGACCCCGGGCAAAAAAATCCCCACCGTCCCCACAACCAGCCCGGCGACCATGGGCTTTGCCCAGACGGGGATTTTCATCCCATCCTTAAAGATATCCTGGGCAAGATAGAGCAAACGGATATACAGCGCAGAAATCGGTCCCGCCAGGAGCCCTAACCCGAGATACAACGGCAACTCCCAGGGCGTCTCGAAGGTGTACGCCGGCACGTGGAAAGCCGGTTCCGGACCGGAGACTGCCTGGGTGAAGACCGCTGAGATCACCGAGGACAGAACCACAATCCCAAAGGCGCTGCCGCTGATTTCTCCCAGAATAATCTCCAAAGAAAAGAACACCCCGGCAATCGGCGCATTGAACGCCGCGGCAATGCCGCTGGCGCAGCCCGCCGCGACCAGCGAGCGGACGCGTTCGTCTGAGAGGCGCATCCACTGACCGAACATCGAGCCTAAATTGGCGCCAATCTGAACCGATGGATCCTCCGGTCCGACAGAGGCGCCGCTGCCAATCGAGAGGGCAGAGGCGAGCGCCTTGGCGGGCATCCGCTTATAGCGCAAACGCCCCCCGGTCAGGGCGGCGGCTTCCATAATCCCCGCCACGCCATGATGGCGCTCCTCGCCAATCAGGCGGTAGACAATCCATCCGACAATCAACCCGCCCAACACAGGTATCAACACCACCGTCCAGCTCCCCCAAACCCGGAGTGAACCGCCCAACGCCTTGAAAAACGCTTGGTGCGCCACATCAATCATGCGTTTGAAAATCCAGACCCCCACGCCGCTGGCAAGCCCCACCAGCAGACCGGTGAAGACCATAATGAACGCCTCAGAGGGATGCCAGCGCACCCTCTGATAAACCCACCCGCGGCGCAGGAAGGGCGAGTTCTTCAATTCATCAAGCTTTGCTCGAAGTTTACCTCTATTTCTCATTACAGATGAGCCCAAACGAAAATGGGTGTGTCAGGATTATAACGCGCTTTAAAAACTCGCCGCAACCAATAATCGCCTGTGTCAGACCGGCGCTATTGCTAAACCTCTCCCAGAGGGATTAAGGGAGGGATGGACGAGGGCAATCGTTGGCGAATTCTGGCTGTAATAGAAATAGCGAGGGCAGAGATAACAGCCCTCGCCATTCTTCAGGACAATCACCGCCTGCGCTCTCGGAGGATAAAGCGCAACCGAGACGCGCTGTCTCACGCTCTTATCTCCTGGCGTTGGAAAAGGACATACGCCAGGGCAAAGAGCAAGATGGACCCTGCAATCAGACCGGTGAGGTGAGGCCAGATGAGCAGGACGCTCTGACCCAGGGGTAGGGGCGCCCCATAGATTGCGCCATCCAGTTGGGTCGGCAGAATCAGCCCCAGAGAACGGACGCTGGGTTGGAGAATCGCCATGGTCGCCTCGGCGAACAGCGTGTTGGGAGACAGCCTGGTCAGCATCAGCCGCACCTCGGTCTGCCTCAGAAACTCCTCCAGAAAGCCGTAACGCACCGGGCTGACCGCCTGCACCAGCAATCCAACCAGAATCCCCCAGAAGACGGTGAAGAACAGCCAGACGGCAATGGACGCCAGGGCGGCGGTGGCTGACTGACGGAAGACCACAGAGAAGACCAGGGC
>JBBIPD010000233.1:0-435 GCA_037443025.1 Chloroflexota bacterium | reverse complement strand
AACGCCAACCAGATGCCGCCATACAAAACGGTGACGACCAGGAACCACAAGCCGCGGGCGACCTCCTGACCGCCCGGCGGGACCCCCAGCCCGATAATCCCCAGACCAAAAATCAGCAGCCAGATGGCGGTTATCACCAGGCTCAGGGTGAAGAAGCCCCCCAGGAATTTCCCCAGGAGGAGCGCATCCCGGTAAATGGGCTGCGCCAGGACGCGCGAGAGCGTGCGCCGGCTGAACTCGCCGTTAACTGCGTCGAAAGCGAGGGCAATGGCAATCAGCGGCACTAAAAACGCCAGAAAGCCGATAAACGCCGGCAGCGGATCCCTCGAGGTGGTGAACAGCTTGAGGTAGATGAACTGATCCTGCCCCACGCTCTCTTTTAAGTTCTGCATGGCGGCGAAGACGGTGCCAAAGGCGGTCAGGACAATCAAAACC
>JBBIPD010000232.1:0-5222 GCA_037443025.1 Chloroflexota bacterium | reverse complement strand
CCACCGCCACCCCCACCCCGATTCCATCTGCGCCAACCCAGCCAGCAGCAACTCCTATTTCGCGCCCATCTCCCGGAGGGAGCGGGCTGCTGGAATGGTTGTGGCGCAGGCTCACCCTGCTTCGCGCTACCCCGACACCGTTCCAGCCTCTGGCTTACACCCCGACCCCCGAGGACCCGCCGTCCCAGGTTTCACCCACAGCCGATACGCCCAGCCAGGCTGAGGATATCTTTGCCGCGATTGATTTTAACAACCCCTGGGAGCGTATCCGCATCAAGATTTATCCGCCCGACAGGCGGGTGAACAAGGGGAAGCCGATTGTCATCGCCTTCAGACCCGGCAACACCTGCGATTACCGCGATCATACCGCCTGCGTCAACTCATTCACTGCCGAAGCGGGAGGGAGAATCACATACCTCACCATCCACTCCGGAGTGGGCGCTGAAGCTGAACCTTTCCGCCTGGCTGTGGAAGGAATGGGGTTTGACCAGGCGGTGTATAGCCTGCGCCAGGTTCAGGAACACCTGCGCGCCCTGGAAGGGGCAAAGGTAGAGATTGTCCAGGGAGAGACCACCCTGCGCGGGTTGACTCTGGTGGGAGCGGGGCGCATCCCGCCGACGCGCCTCAAGGACTATCTCAACTCGGCGCTGCCAGACGCCCTGGAGATGGCAGCCATCATCAACCCCTCCCTCAGCGGCAGTCTCAACCCAAGCCAGCCTTTGGTGATTTTCGAGACCTGCGGCTGGAAGATGCCGGGAGAACCCTGGTTGCCGGGCATCACCAGCACCAACGCTTCCCTCTACCTGGGCGTGATTCAACAAACGCCCTGAGCGAAGCTCGTCCAGGGGCGTCAGCCACTTCACCAGCGAGAACCCCCACACCGATTCTCCGCCTGAATTTCAAGCGGCAATTTGAGCATTCCAGATAGACGGGGTTACCCCATTGGAAAGCGCATGCGTTGCCCGCCAATCACATGCAGGTGGAGGTGATAAACCAACTGCCCTGAATGCGGTCCGGTGTTGACGATAAGGCGATAGCCCGTCTGGCTTACCCCCTCTTGCTCGGCGATCAGGCGCGCCACACTGAACATATGCCCAACCAGCGGTTCGTCTTCTAACGTCAGATCGTTCACCGAGGCGATGTGCTTGTTCGGCACCACCAGCACATGCGTGGGGGCGACCGGGTGGATATCGCGAAAGGCAGTCACCAGCTCATCCTGGTAAAGCGTGTCGCTCGGCGCCTCGCCGGCGATAATCTTGCAAAATATGCAATCTCTCATTCGATTCTCCGTAGGGTGCGCAGTAAAAGGTTTCAATCGCCGACCATGCCCAGAAGCCGCCCGTAGAGACCGTCAGAATCGCGGCGCAAGAGGCGCACTGGCGTAATCTGGTTCCAGACACGACGCGGCGCCTGCGCCCGAACGCGCAAAAAGTTGTCTGTCAGCCCGCTCATCTGCCAGCCGTCGGGACCAATCGCAACCGCGCTCTCCCAAAGCACCGGCAAAACCCGCCCGATGTAATTCGCCTGGTAGCGGGCTGCCGCTTCGGCAAAGACCGCCTGCATCTGAGCATTACGGGCTTTACGCACACCGAAATCAACCTGCCCTGCCATGCGCGCCGCCGCGGTGCCGGGTCGGGCGGAATAAGTGAAGACGTGCCCTCCGGCAAAATTCATCTGGCGCACAAACTCCAGGCTTTCCGCAAACTCAGCCTCGCTCTCGCCCGGAAAACCGGTGATGATATCGGTGGTGATCGCCATGTCCGGCACTATCCGGCGGGCTGCCTCCATTAAGGCAGCAAAAGCCTCTGGGGTTGTTTTGCGCGCCATGCGGCGTAACGTGGCAGCGCAGCCAGATTGGAGCGGCAGGTGCAGGTGACGACATAGACGCGGGTTCTCCCACAGGCGAAAGAATTCAGCATCCAAATCCCACGGCTCAAGAGAGGAGAGGCGCAGTCTTGGCGCGTCTGTCTCGGTTAAGATCGCCTGCACCAGATGGCGAAGCCGGAATTCACCGGGAAAATCCTGCCCCCAGGACCCCAGATGGACGCCGGTGAGGACGATCTCCCGGCTTCCGCCATCCAGCGCCGCCCGAATGTCTGCCAGAATCTGGGGTAGCGGGCGGCTGCGCCCTGCCCCACGCGCCACTGTGGTGATGCAAAAGGTGCAGCGGTTATCACAGCCATCCTGAACTTTGATAAACGCGCGGGTGCGCAGTCGCGCCCCAGGCACTGGCTGGCGGGCGACAGGTTCCACATCGAAGACTTCTGGGGTTAAACCCAGCAGATTCGGCACCAGGGCGTCTTTTTCGGTGTTGGGAATCACCCGACCGACAGCCGGCAAGTTACGAGCTTCCTGCGGGTACAGCGTGGACCAACAGCCTGTGACCACGATCTCCCCTGCCCCAGCCCGGGCTGCCTGGCGGATTTTGTTGCGCGAGTCGGAGGCTGCCGCGGCGGTCACGGCGCAGGTGTTGACCAACACCAGATCGGCTTGCTCGGCGGTGGGCACCAGGGTGTGCCCGGCAGCGACGAACTGGCGGGCGTAAGTTTCAATCTCGCTGTTATTCAGGCGGCAGCCGACGCTATCCAGGAAAACTTTCACGGTTTGAGCGCTTTAAAGTTATCAAAATGAATGTCAACCCCCGGGGAATCCAGCGATCCAGCCAGCAAGCCCACATCTCCGGAGGTAAAAGCAGTATCTTCAACCTGCGTCAGAAACTGGTTGTTCACATACAGGCTCAGCTTGGAACCAATACAATCGGCGCGCAGGTGGTTGGTGGCATTGCCTTTTTTGATCACCTCGCTGGGGGGCATCGCTTCAACCCCAATCAACTCCTGCTTCCCCTGGAAAAATCTGCCAATGCCGTAATAGCCATCCGAAGAGACGATGAAGAAATAGTAATTCTCAGGGTCCTGGTAGCGGCAGATCACCCCGAAATCGTTGTTATCGCTGCCGCCCACTTTGGTGGCGTCCACTTCCACCCGCGCATCGCCGAAATCCAGGTTGGGGTTCGACCAGATGTCGGTGTTGATGGTGTTAACGAAGATGCGGTAGACGCCATCGGCGTAGTCGGTGATGCCGTTAGGATCGCTAACCCGATCCCATCCGCTGCGGGGATCGGAGAAATCATCCTGGAAGAGCATATTGTTAGGGATTTGAGATGAGGTCGGATCACCTCTTTCGTTACCGCCGCTGAATGGGATGGTGCAGGATGAAGAAGCCAGAAGAAGTATGGGCAAAACCAACAAGACGAAACGGTTCATCAGACGGGTTCCTTCCTCGTGATCCAACAGGTCGCGTGGGGTAATTTTAGCACACTCAGGGGAAATAATTCTTCAAGAGTCGCCTCGCCTGTTCTGCTGCGGGCGAGGTGGGGTCTGCTTGCAATACTTGTTCCCATTTACGATACGCCTGGAGGCGTTCTCCGCGTAAGATGAACACCAGACCCAGGTGAACATGAGCGGGGATAAAGTTCGCATCCACATCCAGAGCGCGTTGAAAGGCGCGCTCTGCGCTGGTCAGGTCTTGCAACAATAGCAGCACCTGACCCAGCGTATCCAGGCTGGCAGGGTCGTCTGGATTCAAAGCAACCGCCTGGCGCGCGGCAGGAAGTCCAATCTCGCGCACCTGGTACTCATGCCGCACCGAAAAATCTGCCAGCAAGCGCCAGTAATCCGGGTTGCGCGGCGCCAGGGTTGCAGCCCGTTGGTATGCCTGCAACGCCCCCGACAGATCACCCGTCAACGCCAGGGCGCGCCCCAATTCTGCCTGCAAAGCAGAATTGTCCGGGTAGATGCGGGTAATGGCTTGCATCACTTCCAGCGCCTTCGCATACTCAGCGCGTCTTTGCCAATAGAGCGCCATGAAGGTGTTCGCCGCCAGCGAGCGCGCATCCAGGCTCAGCGCCCTGTCAAGCTCAGCCAATCCCTGCTCGGCAAGCGCTTCACCCTTGGCAAGATTTTGCTGACGGGCTTCGCCCAGGTATGCCCAGGCGTCGGCGTAATCTGGGCGCTGCTCGGCGGCTTGGAGAAAGGCTTCTTCAGCCAGTTCCCACTCCCCGAGCGCAGCCAGGGCGCGACCGACCTCAAGATAGGTGTAAGCCACATCCTCCGCCCGGCGCGCAGAAGTGATGGCGCCCAGCAAAGCCTCTGCCTTTGGTTTTAGATTTCGATTTATCTCTGCCGCCTGAGCCAGATGCGCCATGGCGGCTTCCGGGTCTTGAGTCGCCAGACATAGCCCCAGCAGGTAGCGCAACTCCCCATCCGCCGGATTCAAGGCGGTTAATGCCTGCAAATCGGCGATGATTGCGGCGTAATCAGCCTCGGCGCGGTGGATTGTGAGAAGCCGGTTGAAGACCTCCTGCGCTGGGGCTCCCTGATTCAAAGCCGCCCGCCAGGCGCTTTGCGCCGCCGGGTGGTCGTCAAGCTGCTGGTAAGCATCTCCCAGAGAAAGGTAACCATCTCGGGAGAGTATCCCCAACCCCCACGCTCGCTCCAGATAGGCGATAGCAACCTGGGGCTGGTTGCCGCGCAGGGCAAAGATGCCCGCCGGCTCCCATAACTCGTTGCGCCAGGGCTCAAACTCGGCAATCCAGGCAAGTTCGTCCGCTGCGGCGGCAGGTTGGCTCGCTTCCTGGGCATGATGCAACCGCCGCGTCAAATCATGGGCGCGCGGAGCGACCCCCAACAAGGGCACCAAAATAATGGGGATTACCACCCGAAAAAGAGAGCGCAGGTCAAGACGGGCAAGCACCGGGTAAAATTATAGCCTATCGCCAAGTCGCCAAGCCAGATTTTGACTGAATATGCAATATTTTGTTGTTTTTTGGCGGATTTCGAATATAATCAAAACAGCTTAATCACCAAAAGGGCAAGCCATGGATTTTACCCTGACCGAAGAACAGCGGATGGTTCAGAAGCTGGTGAGCGACTTTGCCCAGAAAGAAGTCGCGCCGGTAATCAAAGAGTATGATCGGGCGCAAGAGATGGCGCCCTTCATTTTGCCGCGCATGGGAGAGCTGGGCATCCTGGGCATCTGTCTGCCGGTGCGCTACGGCGGGCAGGGCATGGATTACATCTCCCTCGGGCTGGCGTGCGAAGAGCTGGAGGCGGTGGATTCCACCCTGCGGGTGATCATGTCGGTGCATATGGGGCTAAACAGCATGGGGCTGTTTCAGTGGGCATCCGAAGACCAGAAGCAGCGCTGGCTGACGCCGCAGGCGC
>JBBIPD010000231.1:0-5237 GCA_037443025.1 Chloroflexota bacterium | reverse complement strand
CACATAATGAAAGGTCCAGGAAACAGAGGCACAATTGATCCCACCAGACCCACCAGCATAAAAATCTGGACCAGGGCGAAAAGAGAGAGATTAAGCCAGTTTGGCATCAGATATTTTTACCATCCTCAAGAACGAATCACGTCAATCCCGCCCATCCAGGGGCGCAAGACCTCCGGCACTACCACAGACCCATCGGCTTGTTGATAGTTCTCCAACACCGCAATCAGGGTGCGCGGCATTCCCAACCCGGACCCGTTCAGCGTATGCACCAAACGGGCGCGGCTGCCGTCTGCCGGGCGATACTTGATATTCCCCCGGCGCGCCTGAAAATCGGTCACGTTCGAAATCGAAGAAACTTCCAGCCACTCCCCACAACCCGGCGCCCATACCTCGATATCGTAAGTGATCGCCGAGCCAAAACCCAGGTCCCCCGTACACAGTTGGATCACCCGGTAAGTCAATCCAAGCTCGGCGCAGGTTTGTTCAGCATCAGCGACCATTTTCTCAAAACAGGCTGGCGAATCCTCGGGCTTACAATAAATGTACATTTCTACTTTATCGAACTGGTGTCCCCGCTTGATACCGCGCACATCTCGACCCGCGCTCATTTTCTCGCGGCGGAAGCACGGGGTATAAGCCGTGTAGTAGCGCGGCAGGCTGGCTTCGTCCAGTATCTCATCCATGTGCAGCCCGGTCAGGGGCACTTCAGCGGTGGGAACCATCCATAAATCTTCTTCATGGTCTTTATACAGGTTGTCATAAAACTTGGGCAACTGACCGGCGCCGAACAAGGTAGCGCTTTTCACCATGAAAGGCGGGTACTTCTCCAGATATCCCTGTCGGGTGTGCAGGTCAAGCATCCATGAGATTAACGCCCGTTGCAACCTGGCGCCAGCCCCGCTGAGGACGTAAAAGCGTGAACCGGTGATCTTTACCCCCTGCTCGAAGTCAATAATCCCCAGCGCCGGACCTAAATCCCAGTGTGGCTTGGGTTCGAAATTAAACCTGGGAATCTCGCCAACGGTCTTGATCACTTGGTTATCCTGCTCGTTCACCCCAAGCGGCGTACGCGGGTCAGGGATATTCGGGATACCCGCCAGGATGTCATTCAGCTCGGTTTCCACCTGACGCAGGGACTCCTCCAGGGAAGCGATGCGATCTCCAACAGCCCGCATCGCCTCGATCTTCTCCTGGCGCGTGGCTGCGTCTTTCATTTTCCCTATCTCTTTCGAAACCAGGTTACGCTCAGCCTTGAGCGCCTCGACTTCCTGGATCAAACCCCGCCGTCTTTCGTCCAGTTGGAGAATTTGATCCACCGGCGAGGCGTCCATCTGCCGGGCAGCCAACGCTTTGCGCAGGATGTCTGGGTTTTCACGAATGAGATTCATGTCCAACATAGCAGCACCTCCAGAATATCAGGATAAATGATAAACGCCCCCCTGTCCGCGCAGGACGAGGGGGGCGCTCGTGGTGCCACCTGCATTTGCTGCATGGTCTCCCAATGCAGCCTCTGTTTCGCGCTAACGGGCGAACCCGATCCTCCTTACGACAAGACGCCGGATATCATGGCGTTTGCCCCTGCGGAGGCGCCTGGTCTATCAAAGACCGGCGGAGTGGATTTCGCCGCTTCTCCCACCGTCTCGCACCTGCCGACAGCTCTCTGATATAGGGTGGGCGGTTACTTGTCTCCGCGCCAGGGTCTTGGGGTATATGGCAAGGATTATATCCGATGAAGGACAAAAGTCAAGGCTTTTTTCGCCCACTGCCCCGACCCGGCTCTTATCTCTCAGAGAACTCATTCTCTCTCCCGCAGATGCGGGAAGAGAATCACCTCACGGATATTGGCGCTGTCGGTGAACAGCATCGTCAGACGATCAACGCCCATGCCGAAGCCGCCATTGGGCGGCATGCCATAGCGCATCGCCCGCAGATAATCTTCATCCACAGGGTGGCGTTCTTCATCTTCCACGTTGTAATCCCGTCCCATCTCCAGGAAGCGCGCTTCCTGATCCAGCGGATCATTCAACTCGGTAAACGCGTTACACAGCTCGAACCCAGCCACAAAGCCCTCGAAACGCTCTACGATCTGTGGATTGCCGGGCTTGCTCTTGGCAAGAGGTGAGATATCTCGAGGGTAGTTGTAGATGAACGTTGGCTGAATCAGCCGCGGTTCGACAAAATCACCCAAAAGAGAATCGATGAGCTTGCCTCGCGTGGCGTTTGGGTCGGGTTGCAACCCTTTGGCGCGCATCGCCGCCGCCAGGCTGGCTGCGGTTGGGTGTGCGTCAATGTCAATCCCTGCCATCTCGTGAATGGCTTCGTTAAGCTCGATCCGCTGCCAGGGGGGCTCCAGGTTGATTTGCGCGCCCTGATAGTTGAAACTCCGCTTTCCCAGCACCTTCTCGGCGACATATACGATCATCTCCTCCGTGAGCGCCATCACCTGCTCATAATCGGCGTACGCCATGTAGAACTCGAGCTGGGTGAACTCGGGATTGTGGGTGCGGTCCACACCCTCGTTGCGAAAATCGCGACCGATCTCATACACCCGTTCATAGCCTCCCACCAACAGCCGCTTCAGATAGAGTTCAAAAGATATTCGCAGGTATAAATCCTGCTTGAGCTGGTTATGATGGGTGATGAAGGGTCGCGCAGCAGCTCCGCCATATAAGGGCTGCAAAATCGGGGTTTCGACTTCCAGAAATCCATGGGCGTCCAAAAAAGCCTGCAAAGCGCGCACGATTGCCGCCCGGGTGCGGAAGATTTGGCGCACATCAGGATTGATGGCTAAATCGGCGTAACGCTGGCGGTAGCGGGTTTCGGGATAGGTAAACGTCAGGTGGCGAATGATCTCCCCCTCGACGAATTCATCCTTTGCAGCCGGCAAAGGGGTGATGGCTTTCGCCAGCATGCGCAGGCTGGTCACTCGCAAGGTCACTTCGCCGGTGCGCGTGCGGAACATCTCCCCCCCAGCCTGGACAAAATCCCCCAGGTCGAAATCTCGGTTGAAAAGGTCAAGCGTCTCTTCCCCCACATCGTTCGCGCGTAAAAATAGCTGGACGCGCCCGAAGCCATCTTCGATATGGGCAAAGGTGATCTTGCCCATCGGGCGCATCGAGCGTAAGCGTCCAACCAGGATGGCGGTCACCGGTTGCGAGCCGCCAGCCGCCTCAGCCTGCTCAAACGCCCGAATGGCTTCCTGACTGGTATGGGTGCGCTCAACCCGGGTGGGGTATGGCTCGATTCCCGCCGCCCGCAACCGATTCAGTTTTTCGAGCCGTATCTTTTCCAGGTTAGTGTACTGCTCTGGCATTTCATCTCACTCCATTTTATATTAAGCAAAAGCCCCGCGCAGGGCAAGCTTGCGCGGGGCATGTCAATCAGCCCCAGAATCACTCCACCTTCAGAATCCGCACGGTGAACACGCCTCCCGGCGCTTCAACCCTGACCACATCGCCAGCGCGATGATCCATCAGGGCGCGACCCAAAGGCGACTCGTTCGAAATACGCCCATTGCGCGGATTGGCTTCAGCCGGTCCAACAATCGTGTAAACCTCCGGTTCATTTTCGCCTTCCTGGATGGTGACCTTGGTGCCGACCTGGATGATATCCCGTTTTCCGGTATCTTCGATCACCCGCGCATTGGCTAATATAATCTCAAGATCCTGGATGCGCCCTTCAACAAAAGCCTGCTCATTTTTAGCGGCTTCGTATTCGGCATCTTCTATCAGTTCTCCGCCCTCCATAGCTTCGTGCAAGCGTTGGGCGACCTCCTGACGCTTGACGGTGCGCAAGTATTCCAATTCCTCTTGTAGCTTTTTATATCCCTCAAGAGTTAAGAATGATGGGGGCATGTCACTTTCCTGTCCTAGATTGAATAAAATGCTCCAGATGGAGCAGTTTCAAATAACAACAAGCTCAATTTTCCAGCCATTCAAAACGAGATGCGGCGCCCCGGAAAATAATATTCTCCATCGCCGCGGGCTGATTTTAGCATAAATTTTTTTCTGATGCAAGATAACCTGAAGCAATTGGGCTGAAAGATTGTTCAAACAACCTTTTTCCTTCAAGAGCAATCATCTGATTAACCACCAGAACGCCAGAGGGTCACACCACCGCCGCTGCGAAGCCAATAGTTGCGAATCGCCGCCTGCATGGCAGCCGGGCTATCCCAAAAGGTGCTGATTTGGGAGCGGTAAGCAGCGACCGCTTGCACCCAGGCTGAAACGCCAGCTTCTGAAATGGGGAATAGCTCCTTTTTACAATCGGGCGGCAACAAGCCCGACTCCTCTGGAGTTTGTTTCTCAACATAAGGATAATCCGCATAGTACCACAGGCGACGCCCCAATTTCTCTGCAGCCGCTCGGGTCAGTTGATGATCCACATGGCTGCCTAAGGTCAATGGGCAGACCAATTCAGCCTGGGAGGGTAATTGATTCTGTAAGAGATGGGTCAAGTCTGTAATCAGCCTGGCTTCTTCCGGGTGCAGAGCGCCGAACAACGCCTGCTCCGAAGCATAAAGCGCCTCGCCGGTCGCTGGTGAACGCCGATAGATGCAATCGGGTACGGAAAGATGACGAGGTCTGGCGCCAAGAGCGGCGCACGCCGCAATATCTTCCTCGCGGCGGATTGCTGTCGCCCCGCTGCCCAATTGCCAACGAGCCTCAAGAGATTGGGCAAAGGGTGAGGAGGGTGCACCTTCGGCAGGGTCTCCGGCGCATATCGTCCAAATCTCGACTTCTAATCCCTGATGCGTCTGCTCCCAGACCAATCCGCCGCAAGAGAGAGTTACATCATCCAGATGGGGCGAAAGATAAACCCATGTCACGAGCCTATTTGTATCACAATTTCAGGGAATACGGCGCAGTTTTTTCGGCTCACTTGCCAGGGGCGCGTGCTGGTGTTATCATCCAGGCTACCGAGGTCTTGGGCATGTTGAGTAACCCCTCCAATCGCAGGCGAATCCGCATCGCGCTCATCACCATCATCCTGGCGACCATCCCCTGCTATTGCATTGGGCTTTTTGCCGCCAGCCAGGCTCCCCAGAAAAGACCTCTGCCCACCTTTACCCTGACCCCAACCCGCACCGCCACGATGACCGCGACCGCCACCCCCTCTCCCACAAATACCTTATCCCCCACCCCATCCCCAAGCCTTCCTCCGGAGACCCCCAGCCCAACCTCAACCCAAACGCCTACGGATACCCCCACGCCCACATCGACCATCACCCTCAGCCC
>JBBIPD010000230.1:0-5289 GCA_037443025.1 Chloroflexota bacterium | reverse complement strand
CGTGGCGCTGGCGGTTGGCGCCCGGGATGGGGTGACGGTTGGCGCCACGGTTGCGCTGGCGGTATGGGTGGGTGTGGCGGTGGGGGTAATCACCTGCGTTGGCAGCTCGGTCGGGGTTGGCGGTACCAAAGTGAGCTGGAGTGGAGAGAGGGTTGAGGTCGGTAGAGGCTCCGTGGTCGGGGAGGGGGTGGGGGTGCCGTTCGGGAAGAAGTTGAATTGCGCCTCTATCTCCTTATCCACCTCCTCCTTGCTCACCGTGATGCTGCGCTTCGCGGCTTCCTGGCGAATCAGGACTTTATTGATCAGGTCATCCAGGGTCTGGCGTCCCACAATGGTCGAATCCAGTTGGGATTGGGCGCTGCTGATTTGGCTCACAAAGCTTGCCGCGGTTTCGGGGCTATCGCCAAACAACTGGGCAATCTGGTAAGCGTTGATCGCCCGGTTGATCAATTGCTGACGGTTATAGCGCACCAGCGCCTGAAATTCGCGGGTGGAGATTCTCTCGCCGCTGACAACCGCGACCGGTTGTTGGGCTTTGAAATAGCGTTCATTCAAAATCCCGTACAACAGGACGCCCACTACCAACACCGCCACCACGATCACCCCGATGATGATCATGCGCTGCTGACGCCGTTCTCGCTCGATTCGCGCCAGGTGTTTTTTGGTTTGCAGAGGTTGTTTCGGATTTTTAGCCATAGCTTGCTCTCAGTGTTCTGGTCAGGCAAAACCAAAACCCACCGCTGGGGTGGATGTCGGCTTAGAATGCGATGCCAGGTAGCCCTGCTCCTAGCGCAGGACTTCGCCGGTGAACTGGAGCAATGCCAGGTGGCGGGCGCGTTTGATGGCTTGCGCCAGCTCACGCTGGTGCTTGGCGCAGGTGCCGGTCTGGCGGCGGGGACGAATCTTACCGTCTTCTGTGATGAAACGCCGCAGGAGATCAACCTGCTTGTAGTCAATTGACACCGAATGATCGGTGCAGAAAAGGCAGACTCGCGGGTGGGCATAGAAGCGCCGCGGTGCGCCTTTGATATCGGTTCCATTGTTCTGGTCGGTCACGTTTTAACGCTCCTCGTGTAATTTTCTAGGTGACAGCTCGCCTCATGCCGAGCTGGGATACTGTTGAATCTAAAAAGGAAATTCGCCTTCTTCCCCCGTCTCATAATCCGGGGTGAGCTGGTTGGTTTCGCGCCGGTCGCCGAGGATGATCATTTCGCTGGCGACGATTTCAACCGCTGAATGTTTCTTGCCTTCGTTGTCCTCCCAGTTGCGGGTTTGCAGTCGTCCTTCCACATAGACCTGCTGACCTTTGGTCAGATATTGTTTGCAGATTTCCGCCAGGTTGCCCCAGGCGACGACGCTGAACCATTCGGTATCGGTGCGCTTTTCGCCGTCGGCGGTGTTCCAGGTTCGACTGGTGGCGATGGTGAAGGTCGTCACCGGGCGACCCGAGGGCGTGTAGCGCATCTCGGGATCCCGCCCAAGCCGTCCGATGATCATCACTTTATTCAGTCCACGGCTCATTTTTTCACTCCTTGAATAGCTTAATCGGTCTCTTCAGAGACTTTTCAGCCGCCTCGAATAACACCTCTAAGGTCAGGTTGGGTTTGGGTTGGGGTGCGATTTACCTGGCGGTAACCAGAAAACGCATCACCGGCTCGTAGAAACGCAAATTGCGCTCCAGGACAGCCCCAAACGCTGGCGCCATTGCGATGTTCATCAGCACGTAATGTCCCTGGTTTTGCTTGCGGATGGGATAAGCCAGTTTGCGTTTTCCCCACAGGTCGGTCTTGTTGACCTTGCCGCCGGCTTCGGTGATCCAGCCCTGGACCCGATTGATGACCTCGTTGACTGCGTTCTCTTCCAGGTCGGGGTGGATGATGAAGACGAGTTCATACTCGCGCATGGTAAGCTTGCCTCCTTTCCTCGGGATTGCCCCTGGTCACAGCTCTTGTGCCAGCCAGGAGCGGAAAGCACGCCACGCCGGGCGTGGCAGCGGGTATGGATTTTACCCTAAAGTCTGGCGTTTGCAAAGGGAAAATCGCCTCAACTTTCGGGCAACCAGATGGCGTCCTGCTCCATCGCCCAGGCAGGGTATGATTCGCCGGCAATGAAGCGTCGCGCATAGAGCGCCGCCAGGCGGGCGTAACGCTCCCCAGCCCTTTGCGCCAGGCGGTAGAGCAACGCCACCTGCGCCGCGTCCGCCAGGCGGCGCAGGGCATCCTTGGCATGCCATTGAGCCGCCTCCGCCGAAAGCCCGCTGAGTTGCGCCAGGCTGCTTTCGATGGTCTTCTGCGCCAGGCGGGCTTCGGGCGAGCCGATTTCCGCCAGGGCTGGGAGGAACTCGTCCAGGAACGGCTCGTGCGCCCCTTTCTTCTGCATCGCTTCCAGCATGTCCAACGCCTGGATGTTACTGCTGCCCTCCCAAATGGCGGTGACCAACGCTTCGCGATGCAGGCGCGGCAGAGGCGTCTCTTCCAGGAAGCCCATCCCCCCGAAGATTTCCATCGCCAGGCGGGTGGCTTCGGCGGCGTGCTCAGCCGTTCGATTTTTAACGATATGCGACAGGAAACGGGCGTAGTGATACTGGTCTGTGTAGGGTGGTTTCTCCCGCCACGCCTGGTCGAAGGCGTGGATAGCGTGAAAGACCAACGCCAGCCCGCCGGCGGTGCGCACCGCCAGGTCGGTCAGGTCGTAGCGCATCAGCGGGTGTTCCAGGATCATCTTGCCGAAAGCCGGGCGTCTTTGGGCGCGGAGCAACGCTTCAAGATGGGCTTTGCGCGCCAAACCCATCGCCCCCACCGCGTTCGCCAGGCGAGAGACGGTCAGGTTCTCCAGGGTGTAGTAGATGCCCAATTCCGCCTCCCCGACAAGGAACGCCTGGCTGTGTTTGAATTCCACCTCGCCGGTAGGCACCGCGCGTGTCCCGCTCTTTACCTTCAGGCGGCGGACATAGAAATTCAGCCAACCCGCGTTGTCCAGCCGCGGCACCAGAAAGAGGGCAATCCCTTTCGGTCCGGGCGGCGCTCCCTTGGGTCGGGCGGTCGCCAACGCCAGGTCTGCCAGCCCGGCGTTGCTGGCGAAGTACTTGTAATCGCCGTCCAGCCGCCATCCGTCTGGGGTGAACTGCGCCTGGGTCAGGTTCGCTCCCAGGTCGCTCCCGCCGTGGGTTTCGGTCATCCAGGTGGCGCCCCACATTTGCCCGGAGAGCAACGGCTCAAGCCATCCCAGGTGCTGGGGGGCGTATTTGTAGATGGCGTAGGCGGTCTGGTTGGTGACGATAAGCGAACAATACAGACCGGGGTCTGCCAGCAGATAACCCAGGGCGTAATGATGCAGCCAGCTCCCCCCGCTGTAAGGGGGGCGGTTAATAAAAGCCATCTCTTTCAAAAGGGCGGCGTGTTCCGGGGAGAGCTGCGCCCGGTCAATCCGCTTCCCATCCAGGTCGTGCGCCTGAAGCACGGGCGGGGCGTACTGGTCCACCTGCTGCGCCACCAGATAGGCGCGCCCGCCCGCCAGCTCCCCGAAACGGCTCAACTCGCCTTCATGTTGAGCTAAATCTCTCCAGTAATGCGCCAGAACAGGGCGGAGGTCGGGGTCAAGCGTCCAGTGGTTGATTCCATAGGCGTATGATTGGGTATTCATCATGTTCTCACTCGCAGGTTATTGGGGGTATTTGTTCATCTTTATAAATCGGTCAGCCAGTCTGGAGCAAGCGCTCAAGGGCTGAAATCAGACGGTCCACGTCTTCCTGGGTATTGTACCCCTGAACCGAGATACGGATGAAATGTCTTCCATTCCATTCGATTAAGGGTACTTCTATTTTAAATTCTTCGTATAGCCGATTTTTCAACCGTTTCAAATCGGGTTGCCGCGGCAGTTCGGCGATTGCCATCTGGCGATAAAATCCCCCGCCGGTGGGATACACTGAGGGCATGCCGGTCAAGGTGTTAATCCGACATAACGCCTGCTCAAGCAGGGCGTGGCATTCGTCGCCCACTTTCTCCCATTGGTAATCTCGCATGAATTGGATGGCTGCCGGAACAGCCAGCGCGGCAGAGGGGTCGTGGGTACCGCGCCACTGCAGGTAATCCACAAATTGCGAGCCGAGGCTGAAATCTGCCTCCGCCCGCCAGCCCCAACTCACCACCAGCGGTTCGACCAATGCCTGAACATCCTTGCGGGCATACAGAAAACCCGCGCCCTTGGGCGCCATCATCCATTTGTGGCAGTTGCCGGTGTAAAAGTCTGCGCCTAAAGCCAGCAGGTCGAGCGGGATTTGCCCTGGAGCGTGCGCCCCGTCTATCAGGGTCAGGATTCCTTTCTGACGGGCGCGGGCGCACAGTTCCGCCGCCGGCAGGGTAAGGGCGGTGGGCGAGGTGATGTGACTGAGGAAGAGCAGGCGGGTGCGCTCGTTCACTCCGCTCCACACCCGTTCGACGATTTCTTCAGCGGAAGCAGGGGGCAGGGGGATGGACTGTCTTGTGTATACCGCCCCGCTCTTCTCGCACATGAATAGCCAGGTTCTATCGCAGGCGCCGTACTCGTGGTCGCAGGCGAGAATCTCATCGCCCGGCTGTAATTGCAGCGAGCGGGCGATGACGTTCACCCCGAAGGTGGCGTTGGGGATGAATACCAAATCTTCGGCTGGAGCGTTTAGAAACTCCCCTAACGCCTGCCGCGCCGCTAGCATATATCCCGCAAACTCGACGCCTAGGAACTGCACCGGCTGGCGCTCAAGACGGCGCTGCCAATCCTGATAGACCGCCATCACCGGTTTGGGGCAGGCGCCGAACGAGCCGTGGTTGAGGAAGGTGATGCTGGGGTCGAGGAGGAAGAGGTCTTGTATTCGATTGTTATTCAATTTCCTCATAAAGATCATGCCAATCTGGATTAAGGCTATTTATCACATCGATTTTCTTTTGCCGCGAACCGCCTTTTATCTGTTTCTCCCTTGCTATTGCTGCACGAATATCACTGCATGCCTCGTAATAAACGAGCTTATTCACGTTATACCTTTTGGTAAAATCGCTGCCAATTCCCTGTTTATGTTCATAGACTCTGCGTCTCAGGTTATTTGTTACTCCAGTGTATAGAACTGTGTTCCGAAAATTTGTCATGATATAAACGTAATACTGCCGGAGAACGGACATATATCTACCTCATGTCATTGCGAGCGGTCTTGGCGAAGCAATCATTTCCCGGTTTGTGAGGAGACTGCTTCGTCGCCAAGAACACTCCTACTCATAACATAATTATGAGACCTCCGCTGGCTGGAGGCAGAAGCCATAT
>JBBIPD010000229.1:0-5331 GCA_037443025.1 Chloroflexota bacterium | reverse complement strand
GCCGTGACCCCTTCCTGCAGGTCGCCGTCAGAAACCAGGGCATAAGTGTAATGATCGATGATGGGGTGCTCAGGCTGGTTGTAGTGACCAGCCAACCAGCGCTCGGCAATCGCCATGCCCACACCATGGGCGAAACCCTGCCCCAAAGGTCCGGTGGTCATCTCGACCCCAGGCGTCAGGCCATACTCCGGGTGCCCGGGAGTTTTGCTCTCCCACTGGCGAAAGCGCTTCAGCTCTTCCAGCGGCAGGTCATAGCCGGTCAGGTACAGCAGGGCATATAACAAAGCCGAAGCGTGTCCAGGTGAAAGTATGAAGCGATCGCGGTTCACCCAATTGGGATTGGTGGGACTGTGCTTGAGAAAACGCTCCCACAGGGTGTAGGCGATGGCGGCCGCGCCCATGGGCGTGCCCGGGTGGCCGGAACCAGCTTTCTGGACGATATCGGCTGCCAGGAAGCGGATGGTTTGGATAGATTGGATGTCAAGATCTGTCTGGCTCATCATGATGTACTTTCGGTGTATTTGGATTGGTTGTGGCCGTTGTGCGTGATCAGGTCCTCGCACGATATGGTAGACGATATGTACAGTTGGTTTCCTTACTCAATTCAACCGGTTTTTCCCCATTTGTCGATTTCATCCCAGGCACGGATCACCTCGGCAACGCTCCAGGCCTGGGCAATGCAGCCGCGCGGCGTGTATGGGGGCTCGCCATCGAAAATCTCGCTGATCGACCCAAGGCCGTGATCCGCGAGCTGGTTCAAGAGAGGGTTAAGAAAAGAACGAGCTGTCTCCGGGTCGTGATAGACGCGCAGGTGCGCCATCACAAAAGGCCCGATCAACCAGGCCCAGACGGTGCCCTTGTGATAAGCGCCATCCCGTTGAAGAAAGTCGCCGCCGTAATGACCCCGATAGGCGGGATCAGAGCGGGCTAAGCTGCGCAAGCCGAAAGAGGTTAACAAATGCCTGGCTGTCGTATCCACCACGGCTTGCTGCTGGTCAATACTTAAAGGGCAGTGAGGCAGTGAAACTGCCAAAATTTGATTGGGTCGTAAACTGGCATCGGGATGTCCTAGCCCATCAATCACGTCATAACAATAATTACCTTCGGCATACCAGAATCGCTGGAAACTTGAGCGCACCTTGTTTGCCAGCCGGATGTAACGTTCGGGCGGTTTTCCAAGCCTGGCGGCCAATTCAACCAGCGTGGATAACGCGTTGTACCACAGAGCGTTGATTTCTACTGGCTTGCCAATGCGCGGGGTAACGACCCAATCCCCAGCTTTGGCATCCATCCAGGTAAGCTGGACTCCGGCCTCACCTGCATAAAGCAGCCCATCCTCAGGGTCCATTTTGATCTGGTAGCGTGTACCACGTTCATGCCAGTCAATGATGCTTTCCAAAATTGGGAACAGCTCTGCGATTAACCCCAAATCATCCGTTGCTGCCAGGTAAGCCCGCAGCGCCTCAAAATACCACAGCGTCGCATCCACTGTGTTGTATTCCGGCTCCTCTCCCGCATCCGGGAACCGATTTGGCAGCATACCTTGATCGACAAAGCGAGAGAAAGTGCGCAGTATTGTTCGGGCAATTTGCGGTCGCCCGGTTGACAGGGTCAATCCTGGCAGCGCAATCATCGTGTCTCGCCCCCAATCACCGAACCACGGGTAGCCCGCAATGATGGACTTTCCTTCTAGATTCTGGGGCGCAGGGCGATTGACGATGAATTGATCAGCGGATAAAGCCAGGGGGCGAATCTCATCTGGCAGCGCTTTAGCCTCAGACACAATGGCGTTATCTGCATCCATTTTTAGCTGCCATGCCCGGGATTCATCCAGGATTGGATCAGCATTCGTACTGAAGGCGAAAAGGGTTGATTCACCAGGCGAGAGGTTGGTTTGAAATTTCCCGATTGAAAGGATGTCTTCCAGTCCATCAAATCCGCGATACTGTTCTGCTTTCAGAGCGAAACGGTAATACCAGACGGGGTCTGGGACGATGGCAGAACTCGAACTCAATAGATAATAACGGGTCGCGCCCTCGAACGCAATAATTTCCAGTCCATGTCTTACTTGCCTGGAGTCCATCGACCAACCACCCTGGGTGGAGCCGTGGTAATCACGGTAATTTACCATTGCCCTGGCATCCAGGTGGATCGGAGACGTGCCCCGTAGGAAGCGGAACTGGACATAGGTTGTATTCTCTCCTGGCTGCATCCAGATGCGTTTTTCGAGCAAAGCATCGGAAAACGCAAATTCCCAGACAGGCGTGGTGTTTTCAAGGAGAAAACGTTCGATATACTGGAAGCCAGATGGGCTGATCGCGCCATCTGCCCAGCGATTGGCATATAGATCGTATCGCTCGCCGGCATATTGAACTGTCTCATCCAGTTTTGAGACCAGCACCGTCCTGCCCAGGGGAGGCTGGAGAGCAGCGACCAGGCATCCATGGTAGCGCCTGGTAAGTGTGGTAGCAATTGTGCCAGAAGCGTAGCTGCCTGTGCCGTTCGTTACCAGCCATTCTTTCTTTTCTGCTTCGAGTAAGCTGCCGCAAACCTCGCGGCCGAAATCAATGCGCCTCATTTTCAATCGCCACCTATTCTGTCAGGATCCGTCCAGCAGGATCGCATAATTCAACATGCCAATACACCGCCTTTGGCAGAGCAGCTACTTTGCTGGAATGTTTATCATTGATCGCCAGCATAGATTTGCATGATTTGATCGACCAGGTTGAGGGCTGCGGATCGTACCCGCTGGAAGACATTTCTTCCGATGATAGAGCCAAATCCGCCCCCATCGCGAATTGCCCGGATTTCACTCAACAACGCCAGGTCATCATTTTTCTTCTCCCCACCGGAGAATATCACGATCCGGCGACCGTCAAAGGCGCTCTGCACCACATGACGGACACGCTCGGTCAGAGTCTCGCGCGGGATCTGGTATTGCTCATATACCTTGCGAGCGGCATCTTGTTCGATCAGTTCCGTGGGCAGCTTTACCTTGATGATATGTGCGCCCAATTGAGCTGCTATGTGGGCTGCATAGGCAATCACATCCAAAGATGTCTCACCTGATTTACTCAGTTCGCTTCCGCGCGCATAAGACCATACCACCACCAACAAGCCGGCTGTCTTGGCTGCCAGGGTTAAGTCACGCAATTGTTCATACTGCAATCGCCGCAAGGCTGTTCCTGGATAGATCGTATACCCAATCCCAACACACCCCAACCGTAAGGCATCTGCCACTGAAGCAGTCTGAGCGCCAAGGGGATTCTGTTCGGAATGCAGCATATCGTAGTTGTTAAGTTTGAGGATAAGCGGCACCTGGCCTGCAAAATCAGCCGCGCCAGCTTCGAGAAATCCAAGCGGAGCAGCATAGGCGCTCATTCCGGCATCAATTGCAAATCGAAAATGATAATGAGGGTCGTATGTAGGTGGGTTTGGAGCGAAGCTTCGAGCTGGACCATGCTCGAAACCCTGATCAACCGGCAATATCACGAGTTTCCCGGTGCCTGCCAGGCGACCGTGGTTGAACAATCTTGCCATGTTGGTCAGCACACCAGGGTTTTCACTGCGATACCAGCTCAAAATTGCCTGGATATTGTCTTTCATCTGTTGTTCTCCCGTTCAAATGGTTTGGATCGATCCGTCTTCAATACGGATAACATGACCGCTTCATTCCTTACCCTAAGGCAGTGTCACTGGCATATATTGGTGTACTGAAATCTAGGGCTATCCTGCAATTCCTCAAGAGACAGGTTCTAAACCTTAGAAAACTCCGGCATTTGAGTATAATTATTTTGTGACTCAACGAACGAACGCTGAATGGTTGAATGATTTAGAATGCGATGGCGAACGACGATCTCAGGCGCTGGAAGATTTACGCGCGATGATTTTGTATGGACTTACTATTGCCTTGCGTGGGAAGATATCGCCAGAGAGCCCAGACTTTCGACCCCTGGCAGATAAGGCGGCTCAAAAAACACTTAGCCACGTGCAAGAACACCTGAGCGACTATAACGGAGAAAGTTCATTTAACACCTGGGTGCATAAACTCGCTGTACGCCAGGCGCTTTTGGACTTGCGCTTGCAGCAGTGGCAGGCTGCTTCTCCCGAAAGTGCTTTACCAAACATCCATCCCGGTATGTACAATCAGCTAGTGCAAGATGAATCCTTGTTCCGCTTTCACAAGATCATGAAAGAAGAACTCACCGAAAATCAGCGAGTGGCAATCCGGTTGATGGTGATGTTTCGCATGCCTAAAGAGGAAGTAGCCCGCCACCTGGGTTTGGAGCTTTGCGACTACTTCGGAATGATACATGATGCCCGTCTGCGCATGAAAAAGAGATTGCAGGCGGATGGATGGCTACCTTTAGAAGAAACGATCCCGTAAACTTTACCAAATCTGCTTCTTTAACCTGAAGCCGCCTCTTTGTCCAACAGCCAGATTACCTTCCCACCAACCGATTGAATACGCTGTGCTGGCCATCTCTCCAGATCTTTCGCGCCATAGAGCGTTTGCCGTACTGCACGAGCCTTATCCTTACCCGACACGAGATAGACCAGGTTTCTGGCGTTATTAAACACAATTGGCGTCAGTGTCACTCGTTCAGCAGGGCGACTTTGATAGTTGGCTGTGACCGCCAGGACCGGGGCATCCAGCTCAGCTGGTGAGATCACTCCTGGAAACAACGATGCCGTGTGCCCGTCTGCCCCTAATCCCAGGAAAGCCAGGTCAAACCGAGGCCATTTCAAGTCAACATCACCAAAATTTTCTAAGATCCTCGAATACTCCTCAACAGCTTGCGCTAAAGGATATTCGCCTGGGATGCGGTGCAAGTTTTCTTTTGGGGTAGCAACCTGGGAGAAGAGAAATTCAAAAGCCTGTCCATAATTGCTCTCCGGGTGATCAGGCGGCACCAGCCTCTCATCACACCAGAAGAAGTGTATCTTTTGCCATGCCAGGCTCTGCGCAAATGGCGGGCTCGCCAGGATTTGAAACATGCGTTTGGGCGTGCTGCCGCCAGAGATGGCAACCAGCAGACGATTTCGTTCCGCGATAGCACGACCCGCCACCTGGCTGAATAGCTCGGCTGCCGCCAGGCTCAACGATTCTACCTCTGGATATACGCTCACATCGGGTAACGGCTTTTTCTCCATCTTTTTATCCTCGTTGGGCAGTTTCAAGCTGCTCAAATCCGTGGCAGGCGGCTCCGAATAAAGCGATATCTGGCTTGACAATCACATGCATCGGGATATTTGAGAGAAAATCGCTGAAACGCCCTTTGTTGGTGAAAGCGGCTTTGAAACGCTCTTTGTCGATCTTCGATAAGATAC
>JBBIPD010000228.1:0-5348 GCA_037443025.1 Chloroflexota bacterium | reverse complement strand
TTATATAACAAACGCGGGTGGAAGAATAATACCTCCACCCGCGTTAACGTTTAGTTATTCTAAGGGCTACCCCCGGGGTTATTGCCCACGGATTTCGGCGATTTTCGCTTTGATCTCTTCCTCAGCCGTAGCCAGGGTAGAAGCGATATCCGCCCCCTGGTCAAAAACTGCCTTCAAAGCGTTATCCATCGGACCCCAGTATGCGCCCATCTCGGGGATGACCGGGAAGGCTGTCCCGCCAGCGAACGCTGCCACAGCTTCCTGGCGCAACCGGTCGGGGACTTCCACGCCCGCCACAGAGGGGATATAACCCTTGTTGTTATCGGCAAGCAGTTTCTGTCCTTCTGGGGAAAGCAGGAACCTCATGAATTCCCAGGTCGCTCTAAAATCATCCTCGGTGCCATTGACGCCCATATAGATATTATCGTTCTGGACGTAGCCCGACATTCCCGCCGGCCAGGAATCGATCTTCAGGTTATCCTCGCCGATAGCGGCTGCCAGGTCGTTCAGGTTCCAGGTGCCGTCAATGATCATCCCGGCTTTGCCCGCCTTGAACAGGTTGACATCGTTGTCGGTGTAGTACTCAGCCGGACCAGCCTCGGTGAAGCGGTTGAGCATCTCCAGCCAGGCAACCCCTTTCTCATCGTTGAACAGGGGATCGCCTTCGGGAGTCATCAGTTGACCGCCCTGCCCCGCCAGGTGACCGGCGGAGAAGAAGAAACCGCGCTCCAGGTCAGCGCCGACTACATCTCCGGCGGTGGCAGCCTTGGCTTTCGCCACCAGGTCTTCGAAATCGCTTGGCGCCTCAGGGACGATGCTGGCGTTGCGGTACAGCACCACACCCTTCAAACCAAGCGGCAGACCTACCAGAGCTCCCTTGTATTGCGTGGAAGCCAGAGCAGCCTGGTTAATGGAAGACAGAAAAGCTGTGCTGGCATAGGGAGTGAGATCGCTGACAAGTTCGGCATTGTAGAGCGCCGGACCCCAGTCAGCCGCGCCGATCAGCATGGTGGGACCTTCACCGGAAGCGGTTGCGGTTTCATACTTGGCGCGCAGGTCATCAAAGGGGACGAACAGCGCATCAAACTTGATGCCGGGGTATTTCTTCTGAAACTCGTTCTGGGCTGCAATCAAACCCTCGATTTCACCCTCTTTGAGTGCGTGCCAGTACTTGACAGTCCCAAGCACTTCCGGTTCAGGGGGGGCTTCGCCACGGATCTCGGCAATGGCAGCATTGATGGAGTTCTCCGCCTGCGCCAGGGCAAAGGCAGGATCGCCCTTCTCGTCAAAGACGGACTTCAGGGCGGTGTCCATTGGACCCCAGTATGCGCCCATCTCGGGGATGACCGGGAAGGCTGTGCCACCCTCGAACGCTGCCACAGCTTCCTGGCGCAGTCGGTCGGGGACGCTCACACCGAGAGCAGCAGGGATAAATCCTTTGTTCTTCTCGGCAATCAGAGCCTGGGTCTCAGGGGTCAGCAGAGACTGCATGAAGCCCCAGCAGGCAGCCTGGTTGTCTTCGGTGGTGTTGGCGCCGAGGTAGATGTTATCGTTCTGGACATAACCCGACATGCCCGCCGGCCAGGAATCGATCTTCAGGTTATCCTCGCCGATAGCGGCTGCCAGGTCGTTCAGGTTCCAGGTGCCGTCAATGATCATCCCGGCTTTGCCCGCCTTGAACAGGTTGACATCGTTGTCGGTGTAGTACTCAGCCGGACCAGCCTCGGTGAAGCGGTTGAGCATCTCCAGCCAGGCAACCCCTTTCTCATCGTTGAACAGGGGATCGCCTTCGGGAGTCATCAGTTGACCGCCCTGCCCCGCCAGGTGACCGGCGGAGAAGAAGAAACCGCGCTCCAGGTCAGCGCCGACTACATCTCCGGCGGTGGCAGCCTTGGCTTTCGCCACCAGGTCTTCGAAATCGCTTGGCGCCTCAGGGATAATGCTGGAATTGCGGTACAAGACCACACCCTTCAAACCAAGCGGCAGACCGAAGATGGCATCTTTGTAACGCACAGACGCCAGAGCAGCCTGGTTGATACCCTGCAAGAATGCCAGATCCGCGAACTGGCTGACATCCTTTACGAGCTCAGCATTGTAGAACGAGGGACCCCAGTCAGCCGCGCCGATCAAGAGGCATGGACCTTCGCCAGAGGCAACCGCAGTCTCATACTTGGCGCGCAGGTCATCAAAAGGTACAAAGAGTATATCGAATGTCACACCCGGGTTCTCCGCAGAGAACTTATCGGTGGCTGAGGTCAATCCCTCGATCTCACCCTCTTTAAGGGCATGCCAGAGCCTGATTGTGCCCGTTAAGGAAGGGGCTTCCGTTTCCATCGGCGCTTCGGTGGCTGCCGGTTGTTCAGCAGGTGGCTGGGTAGGCGCCGGGGTCGCCTGACCTCCACATGCCGCCAGAACCAGCGCAGCAACCAGAAGCAGGCTAAATAAAGACCAAAATTTTTTGCTCATAGATATCCTTCTCCTTACCTTAGTCGTGTAATTTGATTACCGGGTGTACCCCGGTTCGTGATGGGTTGGATAGAATCCGCAAAATGTTAGATGGGCTTATCTCTCTTCTTCTCAGGATCAATAACCTCCTTTCCAAAGTCAGATTAAACGCTTGTTGCCCATTGGTCGAGGAAAACGTTGAGAGCTTGGACGACCGCTCCAATACTGGTGGAGCGCCGACCCAGGACTGCGCTGACGATACGCGCCGCTTGCGCCGCAGAGCGCAAACTGCGCTGCTGCACAACCTGACGGATGGGTTGCAGGAGTAAATCGCCTGTTTGAGAGATGCCGCCTCCTACAACCACTACCCCAGGATTTAAGACGTTCAACAGGTTGGCGATAGCAATCCCCAGATAGGTGCCAGCCTCTTTCATAATCCCTTGAGCCACTAGGTCGCCGCGCTGGGCTGCCTCGGCGACATTAGCGGCGCTTATCTTTTCAATTGGCTCGTACATCGCCATCAACGTACGCCGACCGGAGCGTACAGCTTCCTGCGCTTGACGCGCAATGGCTGCCCCACTGGCAAGCGCCTCAAGGCAGCCATAGTTACCACAATTACAACGCGGACCGCCTTGAAGAATGGTGATATGCCCAATCTCACCCGCCGATCCAGCCTCCCCGTGATAAATTTCTCCATCCAGAAGCAACCCCGCCCCAATACCGGTCCCAACTTTGATATAAACCAGATTGCGCTCGCCTCGTCCAGCGCCTTGCGCCCATTCACCTAATGCCCCCAATTCTGCATCATTGTTGAGTGAGACCGGTCGTTTCCAAAGCTCTTGCAGCTCATCTCGAATTGGATACTCATCCCAACCCGGCATCAGCGGAGGCGTGCTTACTATACCTTTCTCTATTATAACCGGTCCTGGCACACCAACACCAATCCCAAGTAAATCAGATAAATCCAGACCCAGCTCGCTCATGATGTCAAGCACGCATTGATGGATTTGCATGATGGCAACGTCTGGAGGTATGGTGATATCGAACGGTTTTTCAAGCTCAAATAACACCTGGCAGGAGAAATCGGTAATCACAAAGCTGATGTGAGTAGCCCCAATGTCCACCCCAGCCAGATAGCCGCGCTTTGGATTCATCTCAAGCAGGACAGGAGGACGCCCAGCAGTCGTCAGCGCGCCTTGAGCTTCGCGAATTAGCTCATTTTTCATCAGGTCTGAGATAATTGCCGTAACCGCTGAGCGGGTCAAACCCAATCGGCGTGCGAGTTCCGCTCGTGAAATGCCCCCAGGTGTTAAACGAATTAAATCCAGGCTCAGCCGCTTGTTGTAATTTCTTGCACCGATAGGCGTGACGAGAGAGAACAAGGCAATTTCCTGCAGCTGGATTAACTCGACGCAAAAGCGTGTAGAATATAGCAAGAAGCACGATGTTTGTCAAGTATATTTACAAATATTAATATAATATGAAACTATTTCAACATATTTTCAGGGATTATCTTAATTTAGACTTAATTAACGGTCAAATCAGGCGTATGATCCGGATTTAATCCGGTGAGCGCCTTTTCTAATAATCAATAGTTCTGTAATTCCGGATATTTTTTTGTACAATTTAACTAATTTGACGTTCTTCTTTGTCATGATAAGTTCAGAAGCTCAGCTACCCCCAAATGATGGGGTCAAGAGAGAAAGCTGTAATTTTTAGACAACTTGCCATCAGAACCTCTCATTCCCCACTTCTTTCCAACATATTTTTAGGCGATTAATTCCATTATAATCAGCCCATGGCGTGTTTCGCATCCCTGGCGGGGGTCTATGCCGCCGCAGTTACCCCGCTGACCGATTCGGACCATCTCGATTTAGCCTCCCTCCCCCGCTATCTCAGCTTCCTGGCTGAGCGCGGCTGCCATGGAGCGCTCCTCTTGGGGACGACCGGCGAGGGTCCTTCGTTCGCCCATCATGAGCGGGTGGAATTGATGCGCGCTGCCTTGCAAGTGCGCCAGGAATATCCTGGTTTTCACCTGCTGGCGGGCGCTGGCACACCCAGCCTGGAGGAGAGCATCGCCAACACCCGCGCCGCTTTTGACCTCGGGCTGGACGGGGTGGTGGTGCTGCCTCCCTATTATTACCGCAAAGCGAGCGATGATGGTTTATTCGCCTGGTTCAGCCGCCTGATTCGGTCTGCCGTGCCGGATGGCGGGGCGCTGCTCGGCTATCACATCCCGGCAGTCTCCGGGGTCGGTCTCTCACTGGATTTGATCAGCCGCCTGAAAGACGCCTTCCCGGAGCAGTTTGCCGGCATCAAAGATTCATCCGGCAGCCTGGAATTTGCGCTCGAGCTTGGGGAGCGCTTCGGGAATGACCTGCTTGTCTTGAACGGCAACGACCGCCTGCTCAGCGCCAGCCTGTCTGCAAACGGGTCCGGCTGCATCACCGCCCTGGCGAGCCTGTGCTCCCCTTACCTGCGCCGGGTGTGGGAGGCGCACCAGCGGGGCGAATCCGATTCGGCGGCGCAATCTGCCCTGAACGCGGCGCGCAGCGTACTGGACAAATATCCGCCTGCCCCCCCGGCAATCAAAGCGTTGTTGGCGTCCAAACACGGTTTCCCGCTTTGGTCTGTTCGCCCGCCCTTGTTGAATCTCCCGCGAGAAACCGCAGCGGACATCGCCGCCGAGCTGGAGACGATCATCCATGCCTGAATCCGTCTCGACCTCCGCCCGCAACCGTTTCCTGCTCACCAGCCTGGCGATCATGCTGATTTTCATCCTCACCCTGGCGGTCTTGCTGGCGGCTTACCCAACCCTGCTGGCGCCGCCGCCCACTCCGACCCCGACCATCACTAAAAACCCCCCAGCTTCAGGCGCCCTCCCCCGGCGGCCCGCCCCGCCG
>JBBIPD010000227.1:0-5433 GCA_037443025.1 Chloroflexota bacterium | reverse complement strand
CCACCTCCGCCTTTGCCCCATCTCGTAGATCTGAAAGAGGCATGACTCCGCTCTGTGCCGCCAGCGACTCGGGCAAGGGATTGACGAAGACGTTGGCTGCCACGGCTGGCGCCAGGCGAAACTCGGACTCGCCGTCGCTCAGCAAGACGCGCTCTGGGGTCATCTCCAACACCCGCACGGTTTGCCCCAGGTGCAACCCCTCCGCCAGAATCTGCGCATACGCCAACGGCGGCTCATCCTCAAGGTGCACAATCCTGCCCGGTTGATCGCCCGACCAGGCGGTCAGCGGAATACCGGAGGATGGAGAATAGGCGCCAGAGCTATCTGGGATAGGATCGCCGTGGGGGTCGCTGGTTGGGTAACCCAGGGCGGCTGCCATCTCGTCCAGCCTCTCGGGAGTCATGCCGTGTTCGCGACGCTCGGCTTCGGCGTGGATTTTCTCCAAGGGCAAACGCGCCTCGTCCGCCAGGTAACGCTCCCACAGACGGTGGGCTCGCACCACCTGCAACGCCCAGCGTTCGCCCTCCGAAGTCAAGCGCAGACCACCGTTGCGCGAGGTTAACAGACCTTGCGTTTCCATACGGGTGATCAAGCCCAACGTCTCAGTCCCGGTCAGGTTCATCGCCCCCGCCAACGCCTCAGGCGAAGCATGCCGACCTTTGCGCTCCTGATCGAGCAAATACTTGAGGGCGTCTTCTACCTGCTCACGCTGCACTTTAAGGCTGCGCGCTCGCAACCGCCGCAATAAACCAAGCTGCGGGTGGAAAATTGCCGCCAGGACAAAAGCAAAAATAAGGCTCAGAATCAATACCATCCAAACACTCATAGCACCTCCACAAATATTTGATGGGTCACCGCCGGTCCAAGCACCAGCCTCCGATCACCTATCAACAGATGTAAATTGCCGTCAAACTCGGAGACTTCAAGCACCTCCAGGCGCGCCTGGAGCACCAACCCAATCGAACTCAGATAGCGCAGCAGGTCTGGGTTCTCATTCGCCACCTGCTGGACAATCGCCTTTTGTCCGGCGCACAGATCGCTCAACTGCGCCCAATGATGGACGGGTAAGCTCAACTCGCGCGTCGGGATAGGGTCTCCATGCGGGTCTTGCAGTGGGTTGCCCAACTCCTGGGCAATGCGCTCTTCCAACGCTTCTGAGATGACATGCTCCAGACGGTCCGCCTCCTCGTGAACTTCATCCCAGGAATAGCCCAATCGCTCATGGAGGTACAACTCCAGCAGGCGGTGGTGGCGGATGATCTCCAAAGCCACCTGCCTGCCAGCCGCGGTCAGCGCGACGCCGCGATGTTTTTCATACTTCAACAGGGGCGGCTCGTTGGCAGACAGGCGTTTGAGCATGCCGGTCACCGAGGCTGGCGCCACCCCCATTCGTTCAGCAATCTCGTTAGTGGTCGCCCGCTCCTCAGCCAGGGTGAGCTCGTAAATTACTTTCAGGTAATCCTCTATGGATTGAGTCAGATTCTCGCGTGTCATTGGATTATGCTGCGCTCCATAAAGTCCAGGTGGTGAGCACGAAGAATAACACGAAGGCAATATTGAAACCGGCGCCTTCCGTGAGATCACGCAGGCGAGCAGGAAGAATTCGCTTCACAACCGCCCAGGCGAGAAATGCTGTCACCGGGTTAACTGCCGCCATCCACTGTGGGAACAGGGTGCTCCCCCTCGCCACCGCGATCGAATACCAAATCGAGGCGATGATTATGCAAACAAAGAGAAAACCATAGGTGATGACTATGATCGTGCGATGGCGGGTGATCATCTCTAAGACCACAGGCTGATCCTCAGCCTCCAGGCGATTCAACGCCTGCACATATTCACCCAGGTATATAAAAGACCCGTGTAAAAACGCACCAACCACTGCCGCACAGACAAACAGCACCAGCGGAGGCAGCGCCCACCCCATCCCGGCAGGTAAGAGACCTTGGTACACCTGCCAATATCCTGCCAACAAGAGCGGCGCAGAAAATACCCCCAGTAGCCCTCCTGCCATTAATCGTCTCGAAGGCAAAACCACCATCTTCTCCATGCCCGAGAGTAACTTGGCGTGAGGCTGCAGTTTGGGATACTCCGCCAGATTGATTTTTACTGCCAGCAGCAGCACATCGCCGATCGCGTAAAGCAATGCGCCCACGATGGCAATCAGCCCACTCAATTGGATAACGAAGGTGCTTCCTGCTGACATGAAGTTTTCTCCTTATTGGCTTGTGACTCTGCACCTGATACATTAAAATTAGTCTTAACTAAATTCTATTTTAGGCAACAATTTTTATTCTGTCAAGAGGCAAATGCGGACTTTAGAAGTCCATAAATCTACCGCTGTGGATTGACATCTCGGATAGATACTCTTAAAATCTGCCCATAATTGGGGCGCGCTTACCCCAGGTCAATAAAAATATGAGCCAAAGGAGAGACAAATGGAACAACCAGCTGCCAATCAGGGTCAACTGGATGGTGATGTTTATTTCCCACCCCCCGAAATTCTCGCACAAGCCCACATCAAAGACTACCAATCGCTTTACCGCTATTCCATCGAAAATCCGGAAGGCTTCTGGGCAGAGCGCGCCGAGGAGCTGGAGTGGTATCAGAAGTGGGATAAAGTGCTGGACGACAGCAATCCACCCTTCTATAAGTGGTTTGTGGGTGGAAAAACCAACATTGTCCACAACGCCCTCGACCGACACCTGAAAACCTATCGCAAAAACAAGCTGGCGCTCATCTGGGAGGGTGAACCCGGCGATACGCGCTCCTTCTCTTACTTTGCCCTGAGCCATGAGGTGTGCAAGTTCGCCAATGTGCTGCGCAGCATGGGCGTACGCAAGGGAGATATCGTCACCATCTACCTGCCGCGCATCCCGGAGCAGATCATCGCCATGCTGGCTTGCGCCAAGGTGGGTGCGGCGCACAGCGTGGTGTATGGCGGCTTCAGCGTGGAAGCTCTAGCCGAGCGCATCCAGGACGCTGAGAGCCGTCTGCTGATCACCGCTGACGGCGGTTGGCTGCGCGGCAAGATCGTCGGTCTCAAAGAAATCGCCGATGAGGCAATCTCCCGCCAGGGCACTATCGAGAGCGTCATCGTGGTCAAGCGCACCGGTCAGGATATCAACATGGAAGCCGGGCGAGACTACTGGTACCATGATTTAATGAGCCTGCCCATCGCCAACAGCCCCTACTGCAGCACCGAGGTAATGGACGCCGAAGACCCGCTTTTCATCCTGTACACTTCGGGCACCACCGGGCGACCTAAGGGCGTGGTGCACACCCACGGCGGGTATATGGTGTACACCTACACCACCTTAAAATACGTTTTTGATATCAAAGATGAAGACCGCTACTGGTGCGCCGCCGATCCGGGCTGGATCACCGGGCACAGCTACATCGTCTACGCTCCGCTGATCAACGGCGTCACCAGTTTCATGTACGAAGGCGCCCCCAACCACCCCTACCCCAACCGCTGGTGGCGCATGGTCGAAAACTATGGTATTACCATTCTTTATACCGCCCCGACAGCCATCCGCGGGCTGATGCGCTTCGGCGACGCCTGGGCGCGCCGCCATGACCTGAGCAGCCTGCGACTGCTGGGCAGCGTGGGCGAGCCGATTAACCCCGAAGCCTGGAAATGGTACTACACGGTCATCGGTCGCGAGCGCTGCCCCATCATGGACACCTGGTGGCAAACCGAGACGGGCGGCTTCATGATTTCCCCCCTGCCCATCACCCCACTCAAGCCCGGCTCTGCCACCCACCCGCTGTTTGGCATTGACGCCGATGTGGTGGATGACGATGGCAAACCGGTGCCACCCGGCGAGGAGGGTTACCTGGTCATCAAGAAACCCTGGCCTGGCATGCTGCGCACCATCTACCGCGATCCTGAACGTTATAAGAGCCAGTATTGGGGCAAATTTGGGAATATGTACCAGGCGGGCGATTCAGCCCGCAAGGATAAAGACGGCTACGTCTGGGTCATCGGGCGCATGGACGATGTCATCAAGGTCAGCGGCTACCGCCTGGGTACCGCCGAGGTGGAGAGCGCCCTGGTGAGCCACCCCGCCGTGGCGGAGGCAGCCGCCATCGGTCTGCCGCACGAGATAAAAGGCAACGCCATTCATGCCTATGTGATCCTCAAAGCCGGGGTGGAGAAGAGCGATAAACTCGCCGAGGAACTGCGCGCCCACGTGGCGCATGAGATCGGACCCATCGCCCGCCCGGAGGACATCACCTTCGTGGATAGCCTGCCCAAGACGCGCAGCGGCAAGATCATGCGCCGCCTGCTCAAAGCCCGCGCCCTGGGACTGCCCGAGGGCGATAAGAGCACGCTGGAAGAATAAGAGTTATTTTCTGAAATTAATCAAAGCCCGTGAGAACTTTCTTCCTCCCGGGTTTTCTGTTATTTCACTCCTCCGCCAGGCGAGGCACTCGCTTGCGCACCAGCCAGAGCGGCACAACCGTTGCCGCCAGGCTGGCTGCCCCGCCAATCACCAACCCCAACACCTGCCCCAGGGCAGCCGGACCGCCCAGAGTGCGCACCAGCAATAGAGGTCCAAAAAACAAAGCCAGGCTAAGCATCAGATAGACCATGCTGGCTAAAGCCCCCAGACAGCCCATGCTCCCCTGCGAGATTCTGCGTGGGTCCTCCCAATCGAAATTGGCGCCCGCCACGCCGAAAGCCAGGTTCAACCCGGCAGTACCGGCAATCGTCAACGCCACCACCGCCATGCTGAAGACCATCGTCCCCAAAGAGGAGCGCTGCACCAGCGAGATGACCAGCAAGAAACCCCACCCCAGGAGTAAAGTGGGCGCAAATGCCACCAGGTACTTCGCTCCGAGCAACTGCCTGGCGTTGAGCGGCGCTGTCTTGAGCATCCAGTAATTCTTGCCTTCTTGAGAGAAACCCATCGCCCCCAGGCGAGAAATCAGCGACCAGCTCACGAACAACGAGATGCCCACATTGGCATAGACCAGCAGGCTGCGCATGGCTTCCATGAATTCGGGCGGCGCTTCGCCCCTGCCCGGCGGGGGTTCGCCGCCGCTGCGCAACAACATCAGAGCATAGACCACCCCCAGAATCAGGGGCGTGACCAATTGCGACATGTTACGTAAATCTCGGCGCAGCATCAGCAAGTCCTTGGTGACAATCCCCGCAACCGGCTGCGGAATCAGCCGCCCCACCAGGGCTGAAAAGCCGCCGGATGAGGCGCCTGCCCGCCGCGAAGCGTGTGTTACCCTCTTGCTGCGCGGGCTGATCTGCACCCTCGCCCAGCCCGAATAGTAGAGCCGCTCAGCAGTGACCAGGGAGAGCGCAAAGACGCCGCCTGTCAGCCCCATAGTGACCAACGCCAGAGCCATCCCCGCCAGCCATTGCCCTTCTCCAATTGCCACCAGGCTGCGCCCTGCCCACGCCAGGGGCGAGACAGG
>JBBIPD010000226.1:4243-5455 GCA_037443025.1 Chloroflexota bacterium | reverse complement strand
ACCGCTGCCTTCTGGACGGCAGGTTCAGCCTCAAGACCCATAGCCAGCAACGCATAGAGTAAGGTAGGGGCATCGCAAGCCACCCATGTCCAGATATCCTTATCTGGACCGCCAAATGCCTTGGGGATAAAGAGCGGGGTCAGGAATGCGCCATCCGGTGATTGATGGGCAATGACTTTAGTGACGACCTCCTTCATACCAGGATCATCGCTCTTTATCCCAAAATCAGCCAGGGTGCTGAGGGCGTATAGGGGGTGACTGGCGTCATTATGGCGTTTGAGAGCGCGCCCACCCCAATCCCGGGCGTTTTCTACCAGCGACTTTACCCGGGGGTGATTGACCATTTCGGACCTGCATCTGACCACCTCCGGGTCGTTTTCAGGCAGCGACAATAAGTCAACCAGGGTGCGGTAGCGCGTCCAGGGTTCGGGCGAATCTAACAACCATTGGATAATCATCCATTGCCCTCCCTTTTTCTTAATCAACCGCCTTTAAAACCTTCAAGGCGCGCAGGGTCACCCATTTATTGGGTTGCTTCTTGGCGCCAAAACTCACCCAGGTCTTCCCCGTATAATCATATTCCAAGCTCCAACGACCCTGTGAGTCCTGTTTATTGAGAACCAAAGTCAAAGCGTTCTCCAGACGCGCATCTCCACCAAAACCCAAGCCTACCAGAGCTTCTACTACTTGTAAAATATCGGTGATATAGAAGACTGGAAAGCCGAACTTCCACCAATTCCCGCTGGGTGTTGCGCTGTAACCGCTTGGGTAGTCTGCCTTTGCGGGATCAGCGCTGAACAGGAATTCGACGCCCTGATTGATTGCCCGATTAATCAGGGGAGTGCGTCTGGGTGCCGGCAGCTTGCTGAAAGCCAACATCACCTTTGTCGCGCCCCAGGCGCAAGGCATTTTGTTGTTTGCACCACAGGCAAAATTTGGACCGCACTTGCCAGCGTAATACCGCCTGGACGCCTTGCGGTCTGTTGCTGGGGCAAGCCCTTCCCCGGTGACGGTACAAGCCATCCACTCAAAGGCAACATCCAGGCGGTCATCCTGATAACCCAGGTCGAGCATTGCAGCACACAAATTCCCTTGCAAGCAGTCCGCAGTCGTAGAGGGCGCGCCGCTAACGCCGAATTGTCCACCCTCTGCCAGGCTATGATCCAGCAAATATGCACAAGCCCGGGCAATGCGTTCATCCATCGCGGCTGA
>JBBIPD010000226.1:0-4233 GCA_037443025.1 Chloroflexota bacterium | reverse complement strand
CCAACTGTGCCAGAAGGATGATGGACCAAACCGTGGAAAAGTATTTGGGGTTATATCCCGGTCCTGGCTCAGACCAGTATCCATCCGGGTGCATCTGCCTCAGGATATCGCCAATCTGACCTCGTTGGTGAGCAGTTTCCCTGGCTGAGATGTAATCCGGGTCATTTTCGGGCAAGTTCAGCAATTCCTTCAGAGCCAGATATCTCGCTCCTGCATCCTCCACCTCCAAGAGCCAGGCAAGCGGGTCTCCATTGAGATAATCCATTCGGGACATGAAAGCCTCTATGAACTCAATCCACAGCTAGATTAGAACGGGATGGCGCAGAACGGTTTTCAACTTTTCGGGTTGGGTGCGCCTTGGATCTCCAAGGTAAATCTCATGGTGCTTACCGTGCAATTGATAACCCTTTTCTCGAGCGAATGCTTGCATTCTGGCAATCGTTGTTACCTCCTGAGAGTAAGGTCCCACGTGCATCATCTGAATACAGGTTCCCTCCTCGAATCCTTCCAGGCGGATTTTCGCAAAGGTCGGCTTATCGCCGCGCTTCTTGCGCAACTGTTCCAAAGCCTCCCCATACATCTCAGGCGTGATGTGTTCCGGTTGCATGACCATCAGGGTGTATTTCCACCCCTCGGGTCTGGTGATATCGAATTCCGCCCCCTCCACCCACCACAAGCCCTCTAACGCCATCACCGGATAATCAATGGGGTGATCTTTGCGCTGTTTTGACATAAACTTGAGTGTGTACGAGATGCCATACAACGCTTCCAGCGCCTCCTGAAAAGACAATGAATCCCCCGGAGCATGTCCTGGCTCGATATCACCGTCAAGCATGACAAACTGGAAAAACGGCACTTCCACTACCTCTACAAATTTCGCCGAAGGCTGGTAGAGATGTTTATATTTTTTACGCAGATCAATCTGTTCCATCATCAAAGTCTCCCTCGATTTCTCAGGGTACTCCGGTACGATCTATTGCTGTGATCCAAAAATCATGCAACAGCCCATTTCAAGGCATACATCCTCCTGGATTCACGTCTCCTTCAGGTCTGCCGAATTACGACTGACCTGATGGTATTATTGCACAAATATCAATTTTTCTCTATTAAGAAAGACGGCAATGTGACAATGCCTTCCTTCAGCTCATTGTTCGAGTTGGGATATGTTTCCCTTAATATCCAGGTTTAAAATTCACCCAGCCGTTCATTAATCGTTATAATAACAACCTGTGAATACCTGGGCTAAAGGTCATAGGCTGTGCCGAGCTCACAACAGCTTCTCAGCCATACTCAATCCTTGAGCCTAAATCCAGGGCTTCACTCAAGTGGATCAGGATGAATTCAGGCATAACTGTCAGCGGTCAACGGTATAAGTGGAAACTACTTGAAAAATTAGGCGAGGGGGATGCGGGGGAAGTCTATCTGGTGCAGTCGTTTCTCGAGGGCAAATATGCGATACTCAAACGCCCGGTGACCAACGCCTACTTCAGCGATATTTTCCGTCAGGCAAGCCAAATCAACAGCGAGGGGAATATTTTGCGGGAGTTGAGCAGCATTTCCTTTCCCAATCTGGGAGCGCGCCTGCATATCCCCGCCTTGCTCGACCAGAGCCAGCAAGAAGACGGGTTTAGCGATAGGTTCTTTATCGTCATCGAGAAAGCCGCTGGATACGATTTGGGGTTTCTCAGGCAGGTGACCCGTTTCGGTCGGGCAGATGGGATGAGCGCATATACGCCCGAGCGAGAGGATTTCTTTCTCTCCACGTTGAGCAAGATGGATACCATCCCGGAGCCTTTGTTGGTGCGGATATTGCTGGGGACAATCAACCTGCTCGAGACTATCCATGCATGCAACATCAGAGACGATGGAAAAGAACACTCTGGCGTCATCTGGAACGATATCAAGCCAGAACATCTTTATTGGGATGTTCAAGGGGCGCGCCTGACCTTCATTGATTGGGGTAACAGCCAGTTCCTGGCGGAAGACGGAACGACCAAAGACCGTCGCTATTCACGCAACGATGATGATTACCAGTTTGTGCAGGAACTGGGGAATTTCGTCCGCGAAACTGCCCCAGAACTATATGCTCACCTGGGTTGGCAAAAGGAAATAGAGTCCTCAACCCCTTACTCGATCCGTGTAAAAATCATAAAAGAGAGACTGCTCAGGTTGCATGAAGCGGCAAGCGCTCAACTTGAGCAACTGCGCCGTCAAGAAGCAAGCCTTTATAGCTCAACCAGACCCCAGCTAAAAACAATCTCAAAAGCCCAAAACCTTGCCCATCAGATTGCGACGCATGGAGAACTTCCCGATTTTTCCGCCGCGCTCAACTTCCATACCACCCTGGCGCTCCAAATGGCATCTGAAGGCAACCTGGAGGGTTTAAAGGAGATATGCGAGCAAACATCCAGGCTGGCAACCAGCCCATCCCCAAAATGGCATCTGCTCGCCGAAATCGTTGACATCGCTCAGGGACATCTATCTTCTTCGGGAAATGATTCGCAAACGCGATTTTCCACTGCGCTTGCTGCGGGAATCACAGACGATTTTCCCACTCTGCTGTGGGAGCTTGCCCAAATCGCCTGGCAGGAAACCCCTCCCCTGGAGTGGTGGGACAGAGTGAGCAATCGTATCCGTCAGATTTACCTGCAACTGGGTGAGGATGCAATCACCCCATTCATTGGCATCAGCCGCTTATTCTATACCGTCCAATCCGCCATCCTGCGCCTGGCAGATAATTCAACCCAACCCGACGAGGTCCTGACTCATCAACGCCTGTTAACCGATTTTCAGGAAGAAGTGGTCAAAAAATGGGGCGATATCAATCCCGCTCCACCCAACTCTGGGATTGACTACAATGAAGTGGATAACCTTCTTGGGGATATCGAGAGAATCGTCCCCGGTTCCCTGGAAAAAATATCCCGGTTACTGGACCAACCCAAAGCCCAGGTTGATATTGTTCTGAGCGCATGGGAGCGCAAAGAGTTCGAAATTGCCCGCCGCGCCCTGCGTTCATTATTTTTATGGGACCCGGATCGTCGGCGATTGTTTTCGGCGGACTCAGCCATCGTAGACGCGCCGCGCTGGCTGGCGCGCCTCCACGCGGGAGCCGCCAATGAAGAGCCATTTTACGACTATATCACCTCAGTCGAGTTGGAAGGGCGTCGTCTGCGCAATCAGGTTGGCTCAGCCGGCTGGCTGGACACCATTTTAGACGCCCTCAAGCGGTTGCGCAAACAAACCAAGCACGCCGATCTGGTGATGGAACACCCGGAGATTTTATCGGAGATGCCCTGGTTGAGCGAACATCGCTCGCGTGAAATCCTCTCCTTGCCCCGGACACGCCCCCTCACCCTGGAGAGGGATATCGCTACGCCTATCACCGACGCCATCACCCGCGGCGTCGAAGAAGGCAAACTGGGTCTCGACCAATGCCTGCTCCTGACAGAACCGCTGGACACCTGGATACCCGAAGCGCGCGGCTCTTCGGCTCGCGTCTTCGGCGGTTACCTGCGCAGCCGGAGCAATAAGCTGCTTCCTGGGGCAATCAAGATCATCCGCCCCGACCGATTAGATTACGCGCTACCCCTCTTCATCGAAGAGGTGCAAATTCTCACTTTACTGAGAGACATTCCCGGAGTAACCCCCCTGCTCGAATGTGGTTTTCTCCGTTTGAACGAAGGATTGTCCATCCCGGGAGATGAAAGCAACGCTTCCGTCAGCGAACTTCAAGGGCTGGTGATCCGTTATGGGATAGGCGAGGCGCAAAACTACCTTGCTTCTATTGATCGTTATCTGTCAGATGGATGGCTCCCCTATCTGGCTTTAGAGAAGAGGGATCAAAACCAGAATCTGATGGTCTATTGTGATGCGGGTTATACCCGCGGTTGGTTCCTGCCATTGCGGGAAAGCCTGCTGCTGGGCGCACAAATCTGCGACATCCTGCAAAGCGCCCACGAACGCAACATCGTTTATCGCGATCACAAGCTCGTCCATTACTATTGGGATCCAGGGGCGCATGGCGTCGCCATGATTGACTGGAACATTGCCAAGCGCCATCCGCAGGGTCTCTCGGACGCAGAACGGCAGTTTGACCTGGTTCAGTTTAGCGCCAGAGCGCTGCATCACATCCTCACCGGGCGTACCGCGCCCGGCGCGCTGCCTCTTGGTCCAAACCGTCCGGAGGATATCGAGCGCAGCGCATCGAGCTATTCGGTCCTTTGGACCTATGAT
>JBBIPD010000225.1:0-5472 GCA_037443025.1 Chloroflexota bacterium | reverse complement strand
TTCATGAGGAAACGGCTGCTCCAAGCGGGATTGAATATCGCATCATTGACCGTCAGGGCAATCTACACTGGATTGAGCATTTGTGCCGACCTGTCTATGGCGCAGATGGGCGATATCTGGGAAGGCGCGTCAGCAATCGTGATGTGACCAAGCGTAAACAGGATGAGAAGAAGATTCTTGAGCAAAATCAGAGGGAGTTAATCCTGACCGAAATGATTCAATCCATCCAAAGAGACATTGCGCGCGACTTACACGATACCCTGGGTCAAAATATCAGTTACCTGCGCATGAATCTCCAAAATTTGTTAGAAAATCCAGGGGGCACCCCGATCCACTTAAAGAGCCAAATCCAGAGCATGACCAAAGCGGCAAATGAATCTTACGAATTGATCCGTGCGTTGCTTGCCATTCTTCAATCCGGGGATTTAACCGACCCATTAAACCTGTTCGAATCCTACGCCCGCCAGGTTGCTGAAAGATCTTCCCTTGAAATCGAAATAACCAACCAGGGAAATCCCGGTTGGCTCTCACCCGCCCAGGTCCGCCAGCTTTTTTACATCTTTCGGGAGGCGCTCTCCAATATTGAAAAATACGCCGGCGCGGATCAGGTGGCAGGTGAATTTATCTGGGGCGACGCCGACCTGACACTGGTAATATCGGACAATGGCAGCGGTTTCGATCAGGATGCGATTCAAAGCCCGGATCATTATGGATTAAAATTCATGCGTGAGCGAACGGAGCAATTGAAAGGCTCCTTCTCAATTCAATCTGCGCGAGGAAAGGGCACAACAATCACGGTGGTCGTGCCTTATGAATATGAGCCAGCCTCCCTGTCTCGCTAAAACTTTTACAAGATGAAAATACTTATTGTTGATGACCACAATTTATTTCGTGAAGGTCTGGCAGCCATGCTCCGGCAGGAAGCTGATATTGAAGTGGTTGGTCTGGTGGGGACTGTCCACGAGGCGGTGGCTGCGGTCCGCGCAACCAAGCCCGATATTGTCCTGATGGATTTCGCGTTGCCAGATGGCACCGGCGCAGACGCCACACGCAAGATCCTTCAAGAGTATCCCGAATGTAAAATCGTATTCATGACCATGTCGGACAGGGATGAGGATTTATTGGCAGCTATCCGTAGCGGCGCAGTGGGATACCTCATGAAGAATATGTCTCTGTCCAAACTTGTGGTTTCTTTAAGGTCTGTCCAGCGGGGGGAAAGCGCGCTATCCAGATCTATGACCTTGCGCTTGATGAAGGAATTGTCGCGGACAAAGGAGCCTCAATCTCTGGGCGACCCGGCGTTAGGAGGGTTAACCCCGCGGGAGAAAGATGTTTTAGCTGAGCTTGCCGCCGGGAAAAGTAACCAGGAGATTGCCCAACAGCTTGTTATTTCCACAAATACCGTCAAGTATCATGTGCATTCCATCCTTGAAAAATTGAACCTGCGGGATCGAAAAGAGGCAGCAAAGTTTGCCAAAGATCACGGGATAAAGAAATGAGTTTATGGCTGCATTTTCCAGAGAGCGTTTGAACGGATAAAACCTCGTTTTGCTATCTATTTCAGAGTATTAAACAAGGATTAAGCGGGTATTAATCGGGGTTTAAGACCTAGCCCTAAAAGACCATCCTCAGGATGGTCTTTTTTTCTCCTCAAAGGATGAGTTCGATGGATATTCTTCCTGACTGTTTTAGGCTATTCTATGGTGGGTGTTGACATGTAATTATTAATGGGTGGTGTGTCAATGAAGCCTTGCATTATCGCCTTGAATAGAGATTGAAAACGATGAAAACATCGAAGATGATTATCGTGTGGAGCAAGGAGGATCTATTGGGATTATCCATTGAATATTTAATATCTGCCAATGAAGACTGGAAAGTTGTCAGCATTTCGAATAAAAAAGATTTTGAAAAACTGCTCCAGTCTACGAAAGATATCCAACAAGATATATTCGTTGTTTATCAGTCATGCCGCGACCATCCCACCAATTTGTTGCCTCAATTGTTACAGAACTATCCAGCGATCAGGATTATCGCAGTAAGTTTAGATACCAATACGATGGAAGTCTACAGCAAACAAAAAATCATGGTGAAGCAAGCCTCTGACCTGATCGCGGTCATCGAAGGAGGTGAAAAACCCAAAAATGAATAAGGTTGCCAACCATAAACAATCAGCTTTATCAAATAAAAGGAGAAACCATGACTGCTCGAAAATTCATTAATGTTGTTCTGGTAATGGTAATGCTTGGAACATTGTTATTGGGCAGCGCGGGACAGATCAAACCCGTTGCCGCCATGCCAATGGATCCCACGGATGAATCCAAGGTGCCCCATTACTTCGGACCGAACCCCAACTGGGCTAATAGCCCGTTTACGCTGCCGGATGTCGCCGTTGAAATCCTCGGCGATGGTTCGGGCGCGACCGCGGTCGCCTCAGTTGGGGCGAACGGCGCCGTGACCGGCATCACCCTTACCGACCCAGGCAGAGGGTACTCATATGCTTCCGTAAATATCAGCGGCGGTGGAACAGGCGCGACAGCCATAGCTACTGTTGCAACTTCTGGCTCGGTCACCAGCGTTGATGTCACCAATTCAGGAAGCGGTTATACCGCCCCAACCATCTCCTTCTCTGGCGGCGGGGGAACCGGGACTCTCATTCAGGTTGGTAACCAACTCGTGGATCGAACCTACGCCTCCGACTTTCCTGTGGGGGTTGGGGATCCGGCGCCTGTCCTGGTTATCATCCCGACTCCGCTCCCGACTGGAATCCTCACCGACTTCCTGAGTTGGAATCAGGCGAGCCAGGGTGCTAGTCCCTTCCCTTCAGAAGGTAATATTTTCCATGCTTATGTTCTGCGCCCCACGGGTGTTGCGAATCAATACCAGATCGTCTTTGACAGTGGGTGGCTTACCGTGCCTGCGCCGACAACGGCTGGGGTGAGTGAACTTGCCACCTTCCCCGTCGGCAATGTTGCCGTTCAGGCGGGCGACGTTCTCGGCTTCTATGGGCAGGGCATCCCCCTCGACGTTGGGGGGGGAGTTGATACTCTCAGCTACCCTGCGCCATCAGCCCCTATCCAGGGGGCAACTATCACCGTGGCGCCGGGTAACCCGGATTTTCCCCTCTACTCTCAAGACCGCACCTATTCTTTCGCCGCGAACGTTATAGACACCACCGGTGTGGTTCCCTTGATACCAGCCAGCGCAACGGTGTATGGTGGGGTGGATCAGGTAATTTTGAACAGCCCGGGCATAAGCTATACTTTCCCAACCGTGGACTTCGACATGCCGGACGCTCCAGATGGGGTGCAGGCAAGGGGACATGCGGAGTGGATCACAACAACCGGTGAGATTACGGCTATTGTGATAGATTTCCCGGGGTCTGGATACTCGACGGCTCCCAATGTGGTTATCCGCGATGGCACCCTCTTCGCCCCAATCCCTAATGGGGGGACTGGCGCCACGGCGACAGCCTCGCTATTAATCCAGAGCGTCGTCCTGGATGATTTCGGCAGCGGCTATACTTCGGCTCCCACCGTAACCATCAATGACCCGACAGGGTCGGGCGCTACGGCGGAGGCGCAGGTGAACGCTGGGAGTGTGATTGCTGTCACCCTTGATACTCCGGGTTCTGGTTATATCACCCCCGGCGGCATCCGCAAATTTGTCGATAGCCTGCCTGGTCTAGGACCCGCTAATGCGAACAACCTTGGGCAGTACATCCCGGTAGCTGTGCCTGATACGACGACATTTCCGGATGATCCGAGTACGCCTGAAAATGAAGGTGCTGACTACTATGAGATTGCGCTGGTTGAGTACGAAGAACAGATGCACAGCGATCTGCCCCCGACAACCCTGCGCGGCTATGTGCAATTGGAGACATCAGTGGTCACGGGTATCGGTTACCCCTTACCGGGCGGCAGAACCGGTGTGGACAAACCTCACTACCTTGGACCGACCATTGTCGCCCAAAAGGACCGGGCGGTCCGCATCACCTTTTACAATCTGTTGCCCACCGGCGCGGATGGTGATCTATTCCTGCCAGTAGACACCACCATCATGGGCTCGGGCATGGGTCCCATTGACATGATGGAGCCAATGGATGAGGGCAGCGTCATGGATGGGGTGCGCAACCCGATGTGCACCGATAAGTACTACGACCCGACGATGAGGGGAATGTGTTTTACAGAAAACCGCGCCACCCTGCATCTTCACGGCGGCAACACACCCTGGATTTCTGATGGAACACCTCACCAGTGGATCACCCCTGCGGGCGAGGGGAATATGTGGCCCGAGGGTGTCAGTGTCGTAAATGTGCCGGATATGATCGGCGTTCCGGGCGTGCCAGACTGCTCGGCGGAGAACGACGGCTGCATGACGTTCTACTACACCAATCAGCAAAGCGCCAGACTCATGTTCTACCACGACCACGCCTGGGGCATCACCCGCCTGAACGTGTACGTTGGAGAGGCAGCGCCTTATATCATTACTGACGCCACAGAGCAGTCTCTGATCAATAGTAGCACCATCCCTGGCGCGGATAAAACCATCCCGCTGGTCATCCAGGACCGCACCTTTGTACCCCAAGACACGCAATTGTACAACCAGTATGATGAATTTGGGAACGTCATAAGCTATGGGCAGGATCCGACCTGGGACGCGTCTCGCTGGGGTGGATATGGCGATCTGTGGTACCACCATGTCTATATGCCGGCGCAGAACCCTGGCGCTCCAGGCGGTATGAGTGCTTTCGGGCGCTGGATGTACAGTCCGTGGTTTTGGCCGCCTCAAAACCCCAAATATCCACCGATTGCCAACCCATACTATGATCCCAATTGTGATTTGGATGACCCGGCGACATGGCAGTACGACGAAGAACCGTGGTGCGAACCGCAATTGATTCCAAGCACGCCTCTTATCTCGGCTGGCATGGAGCAATTCAACGATACGCCCATCGTTAATGGGACAGCCTACCCATATGTTGATGTAAGTCCGAGCTCATATCGCCTGCGAATTTTGAATGCGGCTAACGATCGCTTCTGGAACCTGCAGTGGTACGTGGCTGACGAAACCGGCACTGAGGTGGCGCTGAAAGCCGACGAAGTTGCCGCTGCTCAACTTGACCCGGTTATCTTCCCAACCCCAGACCTGACAAAGAGTCCTGCGGGACCTGACTGGATTGTGATCGGTAATGAAAGCGGTTTCCTGCCTGCGCCGGTGGTTGTGGATGGTCAGCAGGTGACCACCTGGATCACCGATCCAACCCGCTTCGATGTTGGGCTTGTTGACCAGCACTCCCTGCTGTTGGCGCCGGCTGAGCGCGCCGATGTGGTTGTCGACTTCTCCAAGTTTGCCGGAAAGACGCTGATCCTGTACAACGACGCCCCGGCTGCCTTCCCGGCGCGTATCCCGAGCTACGACTACTACACCGGCGCCCCAGATTTACGACCAGTCGGGGCTCCGCAGATCTTGCCC
>JBBIPD010000224.1:0-5575 GCA_037443025.1 Chloroflexota bacterium | reverse complement strand
GTCGAGACCGGCTGCGGCGCCATCGCCGCGGGCAAGCTGGGTCTGCTCCTGGGCGAGGCTGGGCTGGATAAGGTCGGCGCGGGCTTGCGCGAAGTGTGCGAGACGGTGGGCATCCCGCCGGTGCTGCACATGGGTTCCTGCGTGGATAACAGCCGCATCCTCACCGTGCTGACCCAGATGGTCGAAGAAGGCGGCTTGGGCGATGATATTGACCAGATACCGGCGGTGGGTCTGGCGCCGGAGTGGATGAGCGAAAAAGCCCTTGCCATTGCTACCTACTGCGTCGCTTCCGGGGCGTACGTCATCTTCGGCGGCGCCTCGCCCGTCAGCGGCATGCCCGATCGCGTATCCGACAGCGACCTGGTGTTGCGCTACATCAGCCAAGGCTGGGAGAAGCTGTGGGGCGGCAAACTGGAGTTCATCAACGATGTGGACGAGATGATCAAAGCCACCCTGGCGCACATTGATAAGAAGCGCGCCGCCCTCGGCTTGCCGGAATGGAAGCCGGACCGCTTTGGTCGCAGCGGAGACGCCCGCATGCTCGAGCTGGAGAAGCTCCCGCTTGAGTTGCGGCGTGAATCGCTCTATGGCGTAGCAGCAGATTGATTGCATAACTGGAGGCGATATGTCACGTTACATAGCTACTCGAGCCATCCGGGGCGCAAACGCCCTGGTTTCTGAAGCGGAGCTGATGCTCCAAAAAGCTCTCAAAGAGAAAGGTCCGGATACGCCAGTCTCCTTCCCTAACACCGCCTACTATCTGCCCACCATCCTGGGCATGACCGGCATTGCCGTGGAAAATCTGGGCGGGTTGGTGCCGGTGCTGGAGCAAGCCCGCCAACTGCTTCATCCCCTGCCCTCCGGCAGCCACTGGACGCCCTACCTGGGCGAGACGCTGGACTCGGGCATGGCAACCCTGCTCGCCGCCGAAGCCATCGAGGCGATCCGCTTCGTGTACGGGCTGCAACCCGAACCCATGCCCGGCTTCACCCTGGCGGGCGGGACGGCTTTCACCAGCCCGGATAACAGCGGAGGTGAGCGGGGGATGGGCGGACACCTCAACGGTCCGATTGACGATATCCAGCTCCGCTCCTGGGGCATCCAGCTCGTGGATGGGCGTATGCCCGGCTTTGCCGCCATTGTGGGCGCGGCAAAATCCAACGAGGTGGCGGTCAAGATTGTGCGCGAGCTGCAACGGCGCAACATTCTGTGCTTCCTCTCCGGCAATGTGAACGGACGGAGCATCATCCATCAGCTCATCGAAGAAGGCGTGGAGCTGGGTTACGACACCTACACCGTGCCCTTTGGCACGGATACCATCAGCGCCATCTACGCCCTGGGCTTTGCCACCCGCTCGGCGCTCACCTTCGGCGGACTCAAGCCGGGGCAGGCGCGCGAGATTCTGCTTTACAACCGGGAGCGCGTCTTCGCATTTGTCCTGGCTTTGGGCGAAGTGGACGATTTGAAGTACGCCGCCGCGGCGGGCGCCATCAACTTTGGCTTCCCGGTGATTGCCGATACGGTCATCCCCGAAATCCTGCCCACCGGCGTCACCCGCTACGAGCATGTGGTCAGCATGCCCTTCAACGAAATCGAGGGCAAGGACGACCTGGAGCGCGCCGAACGTCTGGTGCAGAAGTGCATCGAAGTGCGCGGGGTCAAGGTCAAAGTGGCGGATGTGCCGGTGCCGGTGCCTTACGGCTCGGCGTTCGAGGGCGAGGTGGTGCGCAAAGCCGACATGCGCATCGAGTTCGGCGGCAAATACTCGCGCTGCTTCGAGTACCTGTATATGGCGCCCCTGGACGAGGTCACCGATGGCAAGGTGGAGGTGGTCGGTCCGGGATTTGAAGATGTCCAGCCCCAGGGTCATATGGACATGGGGATTGTGGTGAAGGTCGCCGGACGGCAGATGCAGGAGGACTTCGAACCGGTGCTGGAGCGCCAGATTCACTACTTCATCAACGGCGCTTCGGGCATCCAGCACATCGGACAGCGGGATATCGCCTGGGTGCGCATCTCCAACGCCGCCGCCGATAAAGGCTTCAACCTGGAGCATTTCGGCAAAATCCTGCACGCCCGCTACCACGCCGATTTCGGCGCAATTGTGGACAAGGTCCAGGTCACCGTCATCACCGACCCCGCGCTGCATGCCGAATGGCTGGCGAAAGCCCGCCAGGCATACGACCACCGCAACAAACGCCTGGCAGACCTGACCGATGATAAGGTGGACGAGTTCTACTCCTGCACCCTGTGTCAGTCCTTCGCCCCGAACCACGTCTGCGTGGTCAGCCCGGAGCGCCTGGGGCTGTGCGGGGCGTACAACTGGCTGGACTGCAAAGCCTCCTACAACATCAACCCAACGGGTCCCAACCAGCCCATCAAACTGGGAAAACTGCTCGACCCGGTGAAGGGATACTGGGAAGGCACCAACGATTACGCCAAGATCGGCTCGCACGGGGTGGTGGAGCAGGTCTCCATGTACTCCATCATGGAGAACCCGATGACCGCCTGCGGCTGCTTCGAGTGCATCGTGATGCTCATCCCCGAAGCCAACGGGGTGATGGTGGTCAGCCGTGAAGACCCCAGCATGACTCCGGCGGGGATGACCTTCAGCACTCTGGCGGGCATCGCCGGCGGCGGGTTGCAGACCCCCGGCGTGATGGGCGTGGGCAAATTCTACCTGGTCAGCCCCAAGTTCATTTACGCCGACGGCGGCTTCAAGCGGGTGGTCTGGATGAGCAGTGTGCTCAAGGAGACCATGAAGGAAGAATTCCAGAAGGTCGCCGAGCGCGAGGGAGACCCGGACCTCATCGAGCGCATCGCCGATGAACGCCATGTGACCACGGTGGATGAACTGCTGGCGTGGATGGAGGAGCACAACCATCCGGCGCTGGTGATGGAGCCGATGTTCTGATATCCGGCAACAGGAGGGAAGGCATAAGGGATAAGGCGCAATCCAGCCCGCAACGCTGCCTCTTATCCCTTATCTCCTTCCCTCCTGCCTCATCCCGGTAGATGGTATGGCAGCCCTCAATCCGAAGTTAATCCGCGACCTGATGACGGTCGGCGTGCAAACCTGCGCGCCCGACACGCCGCTCAAAGCGCTGGCGCGTCTCATGCTGGAGACGGGCTGCGAGTCGGTTGTGGTGCTGGACGAAGGTCACGCTTTGGGGGTGGTGGGGGAGAATGAGCTGGTCGCCAGCCTGGGGCGGGAAGATTGGAGCGCATTGACCGCGGCGGATGTGATGCGGGAGGGCGTGCCGCAGTTGCCGCCGGACATCCCGCTGGCGGCTGGGGCGCTGCTGATGCGGGATATGGGGGTGCGCACGGTATTCCTGATGCATCACGCCGCGGGGGTGGTCTATCCCGCGGCTTACCTCTCATACCGTCATCTCCTGCGTTACCTGGCGGCGGAGAGCGAGGATGAGCTGCGCGACCTGGGGATTTACGCCAACCGCCAGGCGCCGGTGGAGTCTTTCATCCAGCGCCGGGATGAAGCGCGTAAAAAAGCCTCTGGCGGATAATTTTGTGTCTGGGCTTTATGGGTTTTTATTGTAATTTTCAAAAGTTTATTATATAACTAACCTGTAATTTGCTTTTTTTGAGCGACGCGAGCCAAACCGAACGTTGCATCCCAATAAGGAGTAAAAGCCTATGCCTGTTGAAATCCCAAAAGAAAAATGGACTGGCGCGGTGCGCACGGTTACAATCGGGGCGACAGCCGCCGATGGGGGGACGCGCAGCGTCACGGTCACCGTGGGCGGGGAGACCAGCATGCCTTTCCTGCACTTCGAAAGCAGCATGCCCAACCCGCCGCGGGTGGCGGTGGAAATCAAAGACCAACGCCCGGAGGACTGGTCGCCGTTGTTGTTAGAAGCCTGGGGGGAGGCGATGAACGACCCAGCCAGTTGGGCGAAGGCGGCTGAAGCCGCCGGGGCGGACCTGATTCTCCTGGCGTTGAGCCTGACCGATAAAGACGGCAACCCTGCCTCGCCGGAATGGGCGGTGAAATCGGTGAAAGCCGTCCTGGGGGCGACCGGATTGCCGTTAATCGTCTTCGGTCCGGGGCAGGGAGGTGGATAACAACCTGCTGGTGCCGGTCGCCGAGGCGACCAAAGGCGAGCGGCTGGTGCTGGGCGTGTGCGAGGACAAGAATTACCGCACCATCGTCGCCACCGCCATGGCGAATGGTCACCTGGTCAACGCCCGCACCCCAATGGATGTCAATCTTGCCAAACAGCTCAACATCCTCATCAGCGATATGGGCATGCCCCTGGACCGCATCATCATGGACCCCACCACCGGCGCCCTGGGTTATGGCATTGAATATGGATTTTCAGCAATGGAACGCCTGCGTCTGGCGGCGCTCCAAGGCGATAGCATGACCCAGTTGCCCATGCTGGTCACGCCGGGGTTTGAAGCGTGGAAGACCAAAGAATCCAAGGTGGGCGAGGGCGTGCCTGCCGCCTGGGGCGACTGGCGCCGAAGGGCGATCAATTGGGAGGTGCTGACCGCGGTCACCCTGCTCGAATCCGGAGCGGATATCGTCGTCTTGCGCCACCCCGAGAGCATCAAGCAGGTCAAAGCCGCCATCGCCGAGCTGATGGCTGTCCCTGAAACCGTATAAATGCACCGCTGAGACGCAGAGAACGCAGAGATAAATTAAAAAACTCAGCGAACTCAGCGTCTCTGCGGTGAAATAAATTAGGAGATTAATATATGGCTCTCTCCGGAATACAAATCTACAAATTACTGCCGCAGACCAACTGTAAAGAATGCGGTTTTCCTACCTGCCTGGCGTTTGCGATGAAACTCGCCGCCAAGCAGGTTGAGCTGGCAAGCTGCCCTTATGTCAGCGAGGAGTCCAAAGCCCAACTGGCTGAATCCGCCGCGCCGCCCATCCGTTTGGTTGCCTTGAAATCGGATGGCTACGAGGTCAAAGCCGGGAACGAGGTGGTGCTCTACCGCCACGAGAAAACCTTCTACAACAAGCCAGGGATTTTCATCAAAGTCAGCGATACGCTCGCCCCCGATGAAATCAAAAGCCGGGTCGCCCAGGCAGACGCCTATCTGGTGAATTATGTCGGGATTGATTTGAGCGTGGACGGCTTCGCCGTGGCGGCTGATAGCGGTTCAAAGGAAACGTTTGCGGGCGCGGTGCAGGCGGTGCGCTCGGTCAGCAAGCGCCCCTTGATTCTTTCCGCTGGCTCGCCAGACCTGGCAGCCGCCGGGCTGGGCGCGCTGGCAGGCGAGACGGCGCTGCTGCACGCCGCGGACGCCTCCAATTGGGAGGGAATGGCGGAGGCGGCGAAGGCGCACAAAGCCGCCCTGGCAGTGCGTTCTGCTTCTTTGGATGAGATGGCAGAACTGACCGAAAAGATTAAAGAGAAAGGGGTGGAAGACCTGGTGCTGGAACCGCTGGGGAACAGCCTGAGCGCGACCCTGGCGCTCAACACCCAGATTCGCCGCCTGGCGCTACGCAAGAATTTCCGCCCCCTGGGCTACCCGACGATGTCCTTCCCCAACAGCCCCGCTGCCGCGGTTCAGGCTATCGCCAAGTATTCGGGGTTCATCG
>JBBIPD010000223.1:0-5608 GCA_037443025.1 Chloroflexota bacterium | reverse complement strand
CGATGCGCGCCAGCAAATTGGGCTGCGCAATAAGCTCCTCGGCGCTATACCCGGTGATACGCTCACACGAGGGAGACGTATAAAGAATGTTGCCCTGCGCATCCAACCACTTTTCCCAGTCATAGGTCCAATCCACAAAAGTGCGGAATTTTTCCTCGTTTTGGCGGAGCGCATTTTCAGCTAGTTTGTACTCGATGATATCCCAGGCAAAATCCGCGAAGGTGGAAATAAGTTCCATATCCCCGGGAGTGAAATCCGTGGGTTTATTACCGGTACCCAGAATGGCTTTGACCTTGTTATCCCTTAAAATAGGAATCACCATTTCTCGCAAGACCTGGGCGTGCCCTTCTGGCATTCCTTTACGATACGACAGGGAGGCATAGTCATTGTGAATGATGGGCTGGCGCTGGCGAACCGCATCTGCCCAGACGCCGGCTTGCTCCACATCATAATGCCTGTCTTTGCCCTCGGCATTACACATATGCTGCAATGTGTTAGTAGACCAGGTTTGCAGCCGCAAGGTTTTTTGGTCAGCATAAATAAAATGGAAAAAACCAATTGTACTGCCAATCAATTTTTCAATTTCATCCAGGGTATATTGGAGCAACTCGTCTAAACTGTGTGTGTAGGCGTATTTAATCAAACGCAGGCGCGATTGGAGAATATTTTCAGACCGGGAGCGTTGTTGGATATGCAAAAGCATGGGTCTAAAGGATAAGAAATAAAGGATGGGAAAGATGATGACCGTCATAATGGTCGCATCTAATAAAACTTGCAGAGGGTAAAGCCAGTCTTTAACGCGATAAACGAAGATCATGGCAATAACTTCTGCCAATACAATTCCCCCTATCATGATAGCCAGGACGCCAGCAGGTGAATTTCGTCCCGGAATTATTTGTGATTCCTTCATAGCTTAACTGATCTTGATGTCCGTATGGTTTTTACGGTTTAGCGTCACAAATTCACCCCAAATTGAATCATTCAAAATCGTGGGTTTGCAGCTCGCTACCCCAGGGTACCTTGTAGATTGAAATCAGACCCTCTTTCATTATATTTTTACTTACAGGTGGTATTTTGTCAATGGGAGCATTGGGATTGTGGTGTTGTACAGCGATATTGACGCCCCCTGACTATTCAGAGAAAATGTCGCCTCTTCCCTTTTTTCAGGGCAGGCTCAATGGAACATAAAGTGAAATTGAGGATGGTGACGGGCTATGAACCATAGAAATTGCATGCATAATGAGCAGAAGAACTACCGGGTTTATCTGAGAGGCAATGCTATCCGTTGCAGGCAGTCTTCCACCATAGGTGGAATTGCTTCCAGGCGGACGGGATTCGAGGTGAGAACCTTGTCAACCGTATCTCATAAGTACATCATTTATGATGGGAAATTCCCGTCTCGATTGCGACGTTACCCTTTATATGACCTTGCTCAGCATAGCGATGCGCCTCGCCGATCTGATTGAATGGGTAGACCCGGTCAATGACCGGTTTGATTACACCCGCTTCGATCAGTCCTTTGAGAATCAGCAGATATTCGACTTTCTCGCCGCCGCTGGCGCTCATACGTCGCCACCGTCCGCTCCCAGAGCATGACTCACGGCTCTCGGTACAGTATCAAGACCTCCCGCAACATATAAGTAAAACACAACTCCCACAGCGCCAGATGTGGGAGTTTTCCCATTGGCTCACCGCCAGATATAGGCGCCCGCGGCGCGACTCGAACACGCGACCCTTTGCTCCGCAAGCAAATGCTCTAATCCACTGAGCTACGCGGGCGTTTGATGATTTACCCTTGCTTTGCGCTCAAGATTTTAATCCAATATCCAGGTCCGGTCAAGAGCGCATCTCCCCTAATCGCTCCCCCGCACCTGGGGTACGCTCAGCAATACCAGCAGCGCGTAGCCCAAGGCGATCCCCGCCCCCAGCATCACCGTATTCGGCTCGCCAAAACGAGCCGCGATCCAACCACTCAACAGAGACCCGATCGGCATCGAACCGAAAAAGGTCAGGGTGTAGATGCTCATCACCCGCCCGCGAAGTTGGTCAGGCACCAGGCTTTGGATGGTTGCATTTGCGCTGTTGATGAAGAACACGAACCAAAAACCAATCCCAAAAAGCAAAATCAGCGAAAGCGGCAAGACGTTCACCAGGGCAAATACAATCAACAATGCCGGAAATACCAGACTGCCCCAGGTGATCAATTTGCCCTTCGAAACCATCCCACTCAGCGACGCCAGGGTCAGCGCCCCAGCCAGGGCGCCAATCCCCCGGGCGGATTGTAAATAACCATTGGTCGTCGCATCACCCCCCAAAACCTCCACCGCCCAGGCGGGCATCAATGTCACAAAACCCAAACCGAACAGCCCAAGAATCAAGACATGAATCATCAGGGTGCGCACCACCACCTGCGACCGGACATAACCAAAGCCAGCCTGAATCTCTTTCAGCACCGAGGTGCTCGCCACCCCTCTCGGGATGGGCGGGATTTTCATCAACCCCAGGGCGAAAATCACCGCCAAAAAGGAGATGGCATTGATCATAAAACACCACGCCGGTCCTACTGCGGCGTAGACCAACCCGCCCACCGCCGGACCGGTCGCCGTGGCGGTGTTGAACATGGTCGCGTTCAAAGCGATGGCGTTGGTCAGATCTTTACGATCTACAAGCTCGGTGACAAAAGAGATACGCGCCGGCGCATCAAAAGCATTCGCCACCCCCAGTAAAAACGCCAGAACGATGATGTGCCAAGGCTGCACCAGCCCGGTAAAGGTCAACCCCGCCAGGATGAATGCCAGGAACATCATGGCTGCCTGGGTGATGATGAGCAGAGTGCGTCGCGGCATACGGTCTGCCACCAAACCGCCGTACAGCATAAAAAGCCAGGACGGTAGCCCCGCAGCAAAACCCACATAACCCAGGTAGGTGGGGGATTGGGTCAGCTCATAGATCAGAAAACCCTGGGCGGTGGACTGCATCCAGGTGCCCATGAGCGAGACCATCTGACCGTAAAACCACAGGCGATAGTTGGGATACTGCAAGGCGGCGAACGTACCGCGCACACTCAAACGCCGCCGCGTTGCCAGAACTGTATCGGTTTGTGCTGGCTGAGGCAAAGCTGTCTTTGCCATATCTCGATTATAACCCTATGAAGCAAAGTGAGGAGACCCTACGGTTATCAGATAGCGGTTCCTGGGGGCGGCGTCTCCCGTTGGGACAAGGCTGGCTATAGAACTTTTTCTCACAGGGGCTGCCGACCGGCGAAGCCGGCGTCAATCTCGTGCCAGAAGCGGATTTCCTCCTCCCCATAACGCCAGCACAGGTACACCTCACGCCCATCGCGCAAAGATGGGAAGTCCAACAACCCGCTGTTGATGTCCTTCAGCTCCACCCCCATCTGCTGGATGCGCCCAATCAACTCTTCCAGGCGCTCAAAATAGGCGACTGCCTGGGTAGCCACTCTGCCGCCGCCATTGCCCAATACTTTCTGCAGGACAGGCTCCAGCTCGGGTTGCAAATCCAACAGCTCGCGGCGAATTTCCAGCATCTGTCCCACCAGCGGACGTAGTTCCCTCAGCGCCTCATTCGCCTCTTCTGGCGTGAAGTATCGCCTGGCTGGCATCGTTTAACCCCAACCCTGGTAAGCCCGCGAAAGCACTTCCATCGTGTGCCAGACCGGGAGCGCCTGTCCCAGGTTGCCCAGATGGGTGCGCATCTGCACCATGCAGCCGATATTGCCGCTGGCAACCGCCTGCGCGCCGGTGCTCAGGATATTTTGCACCTTGCGTTCGCCGAGACGTCGCGCCAGTTCTGGCTGCTCGATGTTGTATGTGCCAGCCGAACCGCAGCACAACTCTGCTTCGGGGATGGGCAGAATCTCGAGGTTGGGGATCATCGCTAACAGGCGCCGCGGGGCAGCGGTAACGCCCTGGGCGTGCGCCAGATGGCAGGCGTCCTGATACGCTAACTTAAAGGGCGTCTTCAGCTCAGGGAGTTCTATCAGTCCCAGCGCATCCAGGAACTGGGTCACATCTTGCACTCGCTGAGCAAAGGCTCTAGCCCGTTCCTCCAGCTCTGTCCCCCGAAAGATCAACTCATACTCTTTCATCCCCGACCCGCAGCCGGCAGCGTTGGTCAGGATGGCGTCCACATCCTCAGGGAACGCCGCCAGATTGACCCGCGCCTGAGCCTGCGCCAGTGCCAGCTCTCCGGTGTGCATCGCCAACGCCCCACAGCAGCCCTGTCCACGCGGGATGACCACCTCTACGCCATTTTTCGTCAGCACATCCAGCGTTGCCCGGTTAATCTGGGGCGCCACCACCTGCTGCACACACCCCGCCAACAGCGCCACCCGCGCCCGGCGTACCCCCTCAGCCGGGATCACTTCCGGCAAGGGTTGCCCATCCTCCAGGCTGTCTGGCAGCAATCCCAACATGGATTGGAATTGGGCGGGTAATGCTCCCTTTAGCGGTTTTGCCAGCCGTCCCGCGCTGGCTGCCAGGCGGAAACGTGTTGGATATGGAATAGTATTCAACATCAAGGTTCGCGCTGCTTTTTCCACCAACGGACGCTGACGCCGCTCCTGAGCATACGCCCGAAACGGAGCGAGCAGCTCCCCGTATGGCACTCCCGAGGGGCAGGCGGTCACGCAACCCAGACAACCCAAGCAGCGATCTATATAAAGCAGCGCCTCGGACAGTTCTAGCTCCCCCTCCAGCACGGATTTCATCAGGATGATCCGCCCCCGCGGCGAATCCATCTCCTCGCCCAGTAAGTTATAAGTGGGGCAGGCGGGCAAGCAGAACCCACAATGGACGCATTTGGATACCGCCTGCCCCATCGCCTCACCCAAAGGTCCTAAAGAATCAACCGGAATTTTGTGTTGCATCGCTCGCTCCGAAGGATATTCCCATTGTTAATCCTGACAATATTTCACTCCACTCAAAACGCCGGGGAGACGAATTTCCCCTGCGGGTCCAGCGCCTGCTTCACCCGTCGGGCAAACGATTCGCCGCTGCGCTTGCCCAGGAGGACTTTATCCGCTTCGCCCAGAATCACCAGCCCGCCAAGCTCCTGCCTGGTGAGCATCATGTCCAACTCTTCCACCGCCTTCTCCCAGGCAACCCAAGCCAGGTTCGCCCCGGCGCTGTAACGGCGGGTTGCGCCGTGCTGCGCCAGTTCCTGATCCAGGATGGGGACGCGCTTCGGGGTGAGGGGTATCTTCACCAATAAGCTCCCCGCTGGAACCCAGGCGAACTCCCGCTCCTCACGCCAGAACCCGTTTTCCGTATCACCCTGCAGGGTGTCCGAATCAGGCGCGCCCAACAGCCTCAGCAGGCGCTCAATCCGGGAGTGGATCGTCGCCGCTGCCCCCCCCCCCCGCGCCCAAAGATGGACATTAGGGTGCGTACCAAACAAATACCGGGCATATATTTTCACCGGTTTTTTGGGGAGGCGAACCAACGCCTCCAACCCGGCTTTCAGAGTGGGATACTCGATGCGCACGGTTGCGGTTGCCGGCGGTTTGGGCAACACTTTGAAAGAAAGCTCCACCAGAAAACCATATCCACCCAGGCTGCCCACCATGAACTTGGGTAAATCGAAACCC
>JBBIPD010000222.1:0-5608 GCA_037443025.1 Chloroflexota bacterium | reverse complement strand
TGCATTCCATCTTCCGACTGGGCGACCGCCCTTGCCGATGGGGTTATCGCCCGCTCCGATGTCGGCGAAATTGTCCTCGACCTCGACGGCGATGGCGATGAGCGCACCGGTTGGGCTATCTATTACCTACACCTGGCAACTGAAGGGCGTGCCCCTCTCGGAGCCAAACTGAAAGCAGGCGAACCTGTGGGACACCCATCCTGCGAGGGCGGATCCAGCACCGGAACTCACGTCCATATTGCCCGGAAATATAATGGCGAGTGGATCCCAGCCGACGGCGTCCTGGCGTTCAACCTGGAGGGTTGGATCGCCCATAACGGCAGACAGGCTTATGAGGGCACCCTTACCCGCAATTCTCGGGTGGTAGTTGCCTGCACCTGCTCCAACCAGGCAAGCTTTGTCGAATCTGAGGCACGTTGAGGAATTTTCAACAACTTGCCCTCAATCAACTCTCCCCCCAACCGACATCCCATCTTCAAAGAGAGGCAGCCTCATCATTCGCCTCTCTTATTATTAATCCCACCTATTAATTATTAAGTATTATCGAACAATATTTTCGATTTTCTAAGAAAATATTGACTTTATTTGATATTTTGGTATAATCTTGTCAAAAGATTAATTCTTTGATAAGGATTTTCACGATGAATAACTTACCCACGAAATGCCCGCTATGCGGCGGCGAGGTCACCGTCACTCGTATTCACTGCCGCGATTGTGACACTACCCTCGAAGGGCGCTTCGATACTGGTCCCTTCAGCCAGCTCAACCGCGAACAACTCGAATTCATCGAGGTATTTATCCGTTGCGAGGGCAAATTTACCCGTATGGAAGACGAGTTAGATTTGTCTTACCCTACCATCCGCAACCGTCTGTATGAAATCATCCGCGCCCTGGGTTACGAACCTGGAGGCGTCGAAGAACCGATGCGACTGACGGACCAGGAACGCAAGCGCATCCTCGAGGATTTGGACAAAGGGCTGATCAGCGCCGAGAAAGCCATGATGTTACTCCAGGAGGGAGGAGGCTGAAAATGACCCAAAAATCTATTCCCGCCAGTCTCACGCCCAGGATAGTGATCGCCGAGGTCCACGGCAACCTGCAGGTGAAAGGTTGGGATCGTCCCGAGGTATGGCTGCGCAGCAACGACGACCAGGCTGTGCTTCTTCAACAGGACGATCACATCCAAATTACCAGCCACGGCGATTGCATGCTCCGCCTGCCGCACGAATCGGAAATTCAGGTACAGTCCATCCATGGAGGGGCGCGCTTCAAACTCCTGGAGGGTTCGTTGGAAATCGAACGAATCGCCGGCAGCCTGGATTTGCGTAATATTAAGTCTGCCCGCATCGGCTCAATCGAGGGCAACTTACTCGTAAAGCAATTGACCGATGAGCTGATTGTGGAACAGGTTCAGGGCAACGCCTTCGCTCGCGATGTCCAGGGAAGATGCGCCTTGAAACGGGTGGCAGGCAACCTGGATTTACGAGACACTGAAGACAACGTCGAAGCCGTTGCCGGCGGCAACGTGCGGCTGCGATTGTGCGTGCTGGTTGGGGACGAATATCGCCTCAAGGCTGGCGGCAATCTACACTGCGAAGTTCCGGAGGATGCCAGCCTTCAGGTTGACCTGAGCAGCGGTGCTCGGCGGATAAAAATCCTCCTTCCCGAGGATAAGATTACCCTGGCAGAATCCAATTATCGCCTTACCCTGGGGGAGGGCAAAACCTCCATGGCTTTGGAAGCCGGAGGGACGATCCTCTTCGCCGCCCAGGAAGTGGATTGGGCAGAGATGGACGAAATTCAAGAAGAGCTGGAGGAGACCTTCAGCCAATTCTCCGAAGATTTCAGCCAGCAAATTTCCGACCAGGTGGAGGCGCAGATTGAGGCACAAATGGAGATTTTGAACGAAAACCTGGCGAAACTCGAGAGCATGATTGGCAAATCTGGCATGCCGCCCGAGGAGGCAGAACGGGTAATCCAGCGCGCCCGCCAAGCCAGCGAAAAAGCCAACCTGCGCGCCCAGGAGCGGATGCGCCGCGCTCAGGAAAAACTGGAACGCAAACTCCAGGCTGCCCAACGCAAGACGGAGATAAAACTAAAAACGATTGAGCGCCGCGGACGACCACCTCGGCGGCATACCTGGGGCTTCGAGTGGTCATCGCCGCCTCCACCTCCACCACCCGGTCCGCCCACTGAAAGCGCAACCGATGAGGAACGCCTGCTCATCTTGCGCATGCTGGAAGAGAAGAAAATCACCATTCAAGAGGCAGAAGAACTGTTGGCTGCGCTCGAAGGAAAATAACCATCAGGTGAACCCATGGCTAACCAGGAAGAACGACGTCTGATATTAGAAATGATCGCCAATCACAAGATCACGGCGGAAGAGGGTTTGAGCCTGTTACAATCGCTCCCTCCTGCCGAAGAGGAGGAGTTCGCCGAGGACGATCAGCTCCCATCCCCCGCGGAGCCTGAAGCCGCGCCCCAAACGTCGCCTTTCCCCTCCGACGCAGAGGGTCAGCCTTTAGGAGCAGACCAAACCGAGACCGAGAGCGTTGAACCGATGCCCTCAGGCGGTCAGAGCCAGCCGACCTCAGACCAGGCGAGCGGCGCCAAGCCGGAATTTAGCCGCTGGCGACGCTTCTGGACGATACCTCTTTGGATTGGCGTGGGGATTACTGTGGCAAGCGCCCTCCTGATGGTCTGGGCGCAGCGAGCCAGCGGACTTGGGTTTTGGTTTTTCTGCGCCGGGGTGCCGTTCACCCTGGGCGTCATCCTCATCGCCCTTGCCTGGCAGACTCGCGCAGCGCCCTGGCTGCACCTCAGAGTGCATCAAAAACCCGGCGAGCACCCCCAGAATATCGCCATCAGCCTGCCTCTGCCTTTGGGCATCTCTTCCTGGTTTTTACGCACGTTTCGCCATCGCATACCGGGCATGGAGGGCGTGTCAATAGACGAAATCATCGCCACCCTGCACCAATCCACTTCTCCAGAGAATCCCATTTTTATTGAAGTGGAAGAAGAAGATGGCGAACAGGTACAGATTTATATCGGCTGATTCTCAGGGTCTTATCCCCTGACGAAAGCCGTTTCTCAAAAAATCTCGAGGTGACTATGGCAACAGCGGAAGAACGTTTGAAAATACTGAAAATGATAGACGAAGGTAAGATATCGGCTGAGGAGGGAGCCAAATTGCTCTCCGCCCTCTCCAGCAGCCCCAAACCCGGCAGCCGGACTCCCATGCGAAACGCCGCCGGATCGGCGCGGTGGCTGCGCGTCCGGGTGACGGATACCATCACCGGCAAGACCAAAGCCACCGTGAACCTCCCCATGCGACTGGTGGATGCCGGTCTGAACATCGCCTCCCAATATGCTCCCAACGTCGCGTTTGATGAGCTGCTGGAAGCGATCAACGCCGGAGCGGAAGGCAAAATCATAGACGTTATTGACGAAGAAGACGGCGAACACGTCGAGATATTCATTGAGTAACCTTATCAAAGCCAATACGACACATCGCCCCACGGGAATGCTGGGGTTCACCATCGTCTGGGTGGGACAGATTGTATCTTTGTTGGGTACCAGCATGACCGGTTTTGCCCTGACCATCTGGGTTTACGAAACCACCGGTTCAGCCACTGCCCTGGCGCTGGTGGGTTTCTTCTTTATCACCCCCATGCTGGTTTTCAGCCCAATTGCCGGTGTGATTGTGGACCGCCATGATCGCAAGTTGATGATGATGCTCAGCGATCTGGCGTCTGGCATCGTCACGGTTGCCATCCTCATCCTGTATTTGTTGGGGCAGTTGCAAATCTGGCATCTTTATGCAGGCGCTATGATTCAGGGAGTGTTTCAGACCTTCCAATGGCCTGCCTATTCCGCCGCAATCAGCGTCATGATTCCTAAGGAGCAGTACGGACGCGCCAATGGCATGCTTTCTCTTGCCGAAACCGGCTCAAATATCTTCGCCCCCTTGCTCGCCGGAGCGTTGATTGGCGTGATTGGTCTGGCGGGAATCCTGACGATTGACATCGTCACCTTTGCTTTTGCCATCACCACCCTCTTGATCATCTATATTCCCAAACCCAAAGCCACTGCTGAAGGGAGCGCCTCTCGTGGCAGCATCTGGAAAGAAGCCGCTTACGGTTTTCGATATATTCTCGAACGCCGGAGCCTGCTGGGGTTGCAGGGCGTTTTCATGCTCGGTAATTTCTTCGTCAGCATCCCCATGGCGATCTTGCCCGCCATGATCCTTGCCAGCACCAATAATAATGAATTGATTTACGGCAGCGTCAGTTCGGCGGGCGCAATTGGGGGCGTGGTCGGTGGACTGGCGATGAGCGCCTGGGGTGGTCCAAAGCGGCGGGTTCACGGGGTCCTCGCCGGCTGGGCAATCTCCAGCCTGTTGGGGACCGTCCTGATGGGATTGGGAAAAAGCCTGCCGGTGTGGGCGGTTGCCAGCTTCATGGGCGTCTTTTTTGTCCCCATCATCAACGGCTCCAATCAGGCGATATGGCAATCAAAAGTAGCCCCCGACCTGCAGGGGCGAGTCTTTTCCATCCGCCGCCTCATCGCCTGGTTTGTCAACCCAGCCGCGATGTTGATCGCCGGTCCTCTGGCGGACAAAGTCCTGGAACCAGCCATGCAAACCGAGAGCGCTCTGAGCAGTGTCTTTGGCAGATTGGTCGGTACAGGACCCGGCGCCGGGATGTCTCTGATCTTTATTTTCGCAGGTTTAATGGCAATGTTGGTCGGTATCGGCGGTTATTTTATCCCCGCAATCCGCAACGTGGAGACCATCCTGCCCGATCACGACAGCCTCCCAGAAGCTTCAGTTGAAACCCCCGCTGGGGCAGGATAAACGCCGCTCTTTACCAGTCTGCCCTGCCCAGCCTCATCCTCAAAGATTTGGTACTGCAAAGTAATCGGGAATATTTTTGCGAACATTGCCTGAGCCGGACAGTAGCGCGTGGCAGATAGCTCAATCGCCCGCAGCACCGCCGCCTCATCCACGCCATGCCCGGTCACGCGATAGTCAATCACGGCGCGGGTGCACACCTTTGGGTGATCAGGGGCGCGCTCGGCGTACACCTGCACCTCAAACCCCGTGATGTCCTGGCGTTTCTTCTGCAGAATGGAGATGACATCCATCGCGGTGCATCCCGCCAAACCCGTGGCGATCAACTCCATCGGGCGGAAACCATCTTCATCCCCGCCCACACCAGCCTCAGCGCCCAATGGCACCTCAAAGCCGCTATCTGCTGTACCGACGAACGTCAGACCCTGCCTCCAGGTCACCTTTGCTTCCATAAAACTCACTCCTCTAAAAGCGGGGTTACATATTTCTCCAGCATCTCGCGACTGATCGCCCCTGCCCACGCCAAGCGCACCGTCCCCTCCCGGTCAATCACATAAGAGCTGGGCAAACCCGGGTTGCGAAATGCTGCGATAGATTTCATGCTCAGATCTGCCCAGACGGGAAACGTCAGACCATAAGCCTGGACGAACTCCTTCACCTCCGGCACAGGGTCGCCGGACTCAATGGCAATAATGGTAAAGCCCTTCTTGCGATGTTTTTCGTAATACGCCTGCAGGGTGGGCATCTCAGCCTTGC
>JBBIPD010000221.1:0-5614 GCA_037443025.1 Chloroflexota bacterium | reverse complement strand
GCATGCCCCATGCGTTTTCCAGGGGGCGCTGTCTGTCCGGCAATAAAGGAAACTACCGGTTTAGTCATCTTATCCGCGATAAATTCGGCGGCTTTCTCTTCATCTGTCCCACCAATCTCGCCAATCAATACAACCTGATCGGTGTGCGGGTCTTCCTCGAATAGTTTCAAACAATCAATGAAATTCGTGCCGTTGATTGGGTCGCCGCCGATGCCAACACAGGTGCTGACACCTTTCCCAACCAGTTTCAGGGCGTATAGAACCTCATATGTAAGCGTGCCAGAACGTGAGACCACGCCGACATTGCCTGGAATGGCGATATCTCCGGGGATGATTCCAACTTTGGCTTCGCCTGGTGTGAGCAACCCGGGGCAGTTCGGTCCAACGAGCCTGACCCCTTTCTGGTCGAGGTAATTGCGGACCTTCATCATATCCTGGACCGGAATGCCCTCTGTAATGCAGACAATCAGCGGAATGCCGGCGTCAGCCGCTTCGAAAATTGCATCCGAAGCAAAACGAGCGGGGACGAAAATCACACTGGTGTTAGCGGCGGTCGCCTCTATTGCAACTTTGATTGAGTCGAAGACGGGTATTTTACCATCCAGCACCCATTCCCCACCTTTTCCTGGGGTAACTCCAGCAACCACGTTCGTGCCAAATGCAACCATTTGTTGGGTGTGGAATAGACCTTCGTTTCCAGTGATTCCCTGGACAAGTAATCTTGTATTCTTATCAATGAGGATACTCATGGCATGTCCTTTTGATGGATTATTGTCTTGCCACTGCCACGGCTTTTTGTGCTGCTTCTGCAAGGGTGTTTGCGGTGATCATGTTGGCGTTGGCAAGAATCTGACGACCTTCATCTGCGTTTGTGCCAACCAGGCGAATTACCATGGGGACGTTAGTCTTGATTTCATCCAGGGCAGTCAGGATGCCACGGGCGACTTCATCGCCTCGGGTAATGCCGCCGAATACGTTGAACAAGACCGCTTTCACATTTGGGTCTGAGAGGATAATTCTCAAGGCGGCTGCGACTTTATCCGCGCCAGCGCCTCCGCCAATATCCAGGAAGTTGGCTGGCTCGCCCCCAAATAATTTGATAATATCCATGGTCGTCATCGCCAGACCTGCGCCGTTCACCATACACCCGATATTGCCGTCGAGCTTGATGAATGAAAGACCATATTTGCGGGCTTCTATCTCAGATTGGGCTTCAGCATCGAGGTCGCGCATCTCCGCCAAATCTGGATGGCGATACAGGGCGTTATCATCGAGCACCATCTTGCCGTCTACCGCCAACAGGCGTCCATCAGCGGTGATCACCAGAGGGTTAATCTCGGCTAGATTCGCATCGCAGGCAACATAAGCCTCCCAAAGCCCTCTGGCAATCTGGACAAAGGCTTTCCAGTGTTCCCGCGGTAAATCTATCCCCAGGGCGATGTCTCGAGCCTGGTAGTCCCTCAGCCCGAGCAACGGATCAATATGAACGCTGACGATTTTTTCGGGTGTCTCTCGCGCAACTTCTTCGATGTCAACACCACCCGCTGCGGATGCCATCATCACCGGTTTGCGAGCTGCCCGATCATTCGTGATGCCCAGATAGATTTCCTTTTCGATGCGCGCTGCTTCATCAACGAGGACTTTGCGAACCGGTAGTCCCTTTATCTCCATTCTGAGTATCTGCGTCGCCAGTTCTTCGGCTTCTTTAGGGTTGTTTGCCAGGCGAATACCTCCAGCCTTGCCACGCCCTCCCACCAGAACCTGGGATTTGACGACAACTCGACCACCCAATTCTTCTGCGATCTGATAAGCCTCTTGCGCGGTTGCCGCCACCCGACCGCGTGGGATGGGTATGCCATACCTGGCAAATATTTGCTTCGATTGATATTCGTGTAGTTTCATAGGGGGTTTGTCTCCAGGGTTGAAAATCCGATGCGTTGATTATACCATGCGCATCGAATTGTCAGAAAATTTTGTATATATACGATTATTACAACAATATATGTCGGGTTTATGTTCCAAAAGAGAATATTTTTCTGGAGCGGGTTAGGACAACGGCTTGCCCTGCCTGAAAAGATTTAATCGCTCTTTGGTATGCATTGAGCAATTTCTCGGTCTGAATAGATATATCGAACTCTTGAGCCCGTTTGACGGCAGCCTGGCTGAATTGTTTTCTCAAGTCGGGGTTATCTATGAGCGCCAGGATGGCATTGGCGAACTCATCAACGTCATCGCCTGTGAGGAATCCCTGTTGATTATTAGCCACATTGTCTCTGGTGCCCACAGCATTTACGGCTATCACAGGTAATCCGGCAGATAAAGCCTCCATTGTGACAATACCCTGGGTTTCGGCAGCGGAAGTAAAACCGAACAAGTCTGCAGCTTTATAGCATGCTGGGATTTCTTCGTAAGGAATTTCACCCGAGAACTGTATTTTGTGCTCAATCCCTAAATCATGGGTGTGTTTTTCGAGTTTCTCACGCTCGAAACCCTCTCCGATGATAACCGCCCTGAAATTTGATCTTTTGTTGATGACAACTGCACAGGCATCTATAAACAATTTCCAGTTTTTCTCGGGAGAAAGTCTCCCAACCGAAAGCATCACAATATCATCGCCCCATTGAAATTTTTCGCGTATCTGATGTCCGTCAGCGTTTTGAAATCGCTGGATATCTATTCCCGTCGGGACGACGCTCACATTCTCCTCATCCAGACCATATTCGCTTTCCAATCTGTCCAACATACTTTTGGATGGCACAATAATATGGTGGCATTTTTTCATGTAATCTCCGATAACGGACTCAATCACTTCTTTGATGAAATCCTGGATATTCTCCTGCGGAAAGGGGATGTATTGGCTGTATTCGCTATATTGGCTGTGAAAAGTGAATACTAAGGGGAGATTGAGCTCTTCTGCTTTCTTTGCTGCCGCCTGACCAAGCAAAATCGGATGGTGAGCGTGGATGATGTCCAGCTTGAGCAAAGGCAACAAGCGATCAATAAAGGGTGAGATTGGGATGACCGCATGAAAATCTGTTGGCCAGGGGATAGGTATGGAAGGATAACGGAAAATAAAAGGTTCCGAGTCGATGTAATCGCCTGCTTCCTGGGCAAAAACAAAGACATTATGACCGCGATCTGAAAGGGCTTTGCGGAAGGAACTGATGGAACGGACTACCCCGCTGACCCAGGGATGATAGGTGTTAGTAAAAAAAGCGATATGCATATGAAGCGATCACGGAGGCGGTAATGTAAAGTGCATGATCCGATTATTTCCGGCGTCGCTTACCCAAATCCCATCCGCTGCATCCACCGCGATGCCACCAACCAGGCTGAATCCTTCGGGACCAGTGGACAGATCACCCCAATATCGGACGAAGTCGCCTTGTGAAGTGAATTGAAGGACGCGATACCCTTCCGGGTCGGTTGCATAGACATACCCCTGAGAGTCGACAGCCAGGTATGGCTTGTTATCCAAAGACTGACCATACCAACCGACAATATCCCAGGTTTTTAACGGTTGAAAAACGTTATCAGAAGTCACCAGGAATGACTGTATGCGTTGATTCCAGGTATCGGCAACGAATAGCAAACCATCTGGACTTAACGCAAGACCTACCGGTTCGTCGAATTGTCCAGCCTGGAGACCAGCTTCGCCAAACTCGGTGATTGAGCTGCCATTGGCGTCGTAGATAACGATCCGTTTGTTACCCGTATCGCTGACGAATACCCTCCCGTCGAGAGCGACAACCACGTCTCGTGGACCCCAGAGAGCGTCAGGAGCTTCGCCCTGCCCAAAATAACCCCACATGGTGATAAATTCGCCTTCGGGGGTGAATTTTTGAATACGATGGTTCCAGGTATCGGCGACATAGACTGAGCCATCCGGAGCGACCGCAATTCCCCATGGCTCATAGAAGGTGCCGCCTGGGGCGGGTCCTTTGGACACGTCCGCAAAGCTACCCCAGACGTACAATACATTGCCCTGGGCGTCCAGGTGTTGAATGCGATGGTTGTTGCTGTCAGCAATATAAATGCTTCCATCTGGCGCAATCGCAATCCCGTGAGGCTTTTGGAATTGCCCTGGTTCTGTACCGATCGCACCAAAGATGCGGTCGGCGGTAACCATGATTTGTTTGCCTTCATAGGGGTCCGCCACCACTTCTTCGGCTGTCGCAGCGACCCCGTAGTTCCAGAGACTGTTAGCAATATCTTTGCGGATGTAGAGCCGCATCCGATTTGAGGGATACCAGTTTGTCAGGCTCATGTCTTTGTTTGTCAGTTTGCCGTACAAAGTGTAGTCTCTGTTCAACCAAATCTGAAAAAGCGCAGCTCGCATCTGAGGGTCGGAGAGTGCGTCCAGGATTCGTTGCCAGGTTAAGTCAAAGTAATCCTGGTTGGGCCACCAAAGGCGAATGTAATCGTAGCGGTTATACGCTTGCCCGACAACCGGTTCGATTTTTCCATAATTGCCTTCGCCGACCAGAATGATTGGGGCGTCTCGCTGAGCGCGGGAAGGGTTGCTTGCGTAGTAATCTTGATTGGAAAAATTGCGTAAGTACCACCAAAAAGGATAGGTGGTTTCGTTGTCATAGGCGACTTTGATTGCCAAGCCATTGGTTGTGCGTTTTGAGATTTCTTCAATTTGAGAGAGGGCGATTTTTGGACCACTTGCGGAATGGGCGTAGACGAGAAGCTCATTGGCGTTGTCATAATTAATGTAAGAAGCGGTAAAGGCGGTTCTGGCGGTTATCAGCCCGAGGAGGGTAAAAATACCCAGGGTGAGGATTCTACCCAGGAGCGCAGTCTGCCAATCTCTGGCGAGATAAGCCAGCGCAATTCCACCGGCAACGGCGGTGATGATGGAAATCAAGAAAGTGTTGGTCGCCCGGAGTTGCTCCAATTCTTTCCCCTGGAATGGGGGTGTGGGTCCAAGGATTGAGCCGACGACGCCAGCCAGGCTAAAGAAGACGACGGGCAATAGCAGTAACACCAGTAAGCCACGCCTCTCGAGGAACTCCTTCCAATTGGTGATATCCACGAGTTGTCCCAAAAACCAGGCTGCGGCGAGGATCATCGGCAGTGCTATGTGAACGGTTAACCATGGCATTTTTTCGCCGGCTATCGAGTACGCCAGGAGGCTGAGGTACAGCGCGTTGGTTTCCAGCAAGAGCTGGAAGCCGCGCGGCAGGTCGCTCAAGAGGCAGCCAGTCGGGCGGCACAAGAAACAGAGCGGATGCGCGAGGCAATCTTGGCCGAGGCACGCAAAGAAGCGGAGCAGATTCGCGACCAGGCCCGCCAACAGATCGAGGTTGAACGGCAGCAAGCTATGGCCGAGCTGCAACGCCACGCGGTGGAATTGGCGGTGGACTTAACGCGCAAAGTGCTGGCGCATACGGTAGCTGTGGATGAGCAAGCCCAACGTCAGCTGATCGGCAAGTTCTTGCAAGAAGCGGGAGATCTGGCGTGACAGCCGCGCGTTCTGTGAAAGACAGCGAACTGGCGCAGCAATACGCCCGGGCGGCCTATCAGTACTCCACCCAGGAGTGGCTGACCGAGCTCAAAGAAGTCTGGGATAGGTTGTCCGGCAATCCCCAACTGCTGGAAACACTGC
>JBBIPD010000220.1:295-5628 GCA_037443025.1 Chloroflexota bacterium | reverse complement strand
TGCAGCCGTCGTGATGTATTACTGGTATGAATTCTCGTACGAAGAGATTGGCGAGGCGTTGAATCTCTCCTTGAGCGCAGTTAAAAGCCGCCTGCATCGCGCCCGGCGCAGTATGGCGCAGGCTTGGAGCAGTGAAAATCAACCCATCCAAACAGCAGCGAGGAAGGACCATGGCGAAATACACTCACCTGCCTTTTGAAGAATGGGTATTGGATCGAAACGCCCTCTCTCAAGAGGAGGAACAGGCGTTGCAAGAACATTTACAGCATTGTCCATCCTGTAAGGAGTTCGAAGAATCGTTGCAGGAGATGGAATCTCGCCTGAAAGCGCAAACTATGCTCTCACCAGAACCGGGTTTCACCCAGCGCTGGCAGGCGCGCCTGGCGCATGAGCGCGAGAGAAATCAGATGCGCCAGACGTATGCTTTCCTGGCGGTGACCACTGGCGGCGCTGCCCTGTTGATGCTTGCCATGGGGATACTCCTGATACCCGTCTTGCGCTCACCCTATCCCTACCTGCTGGCGTTGGCATATCAGCTTACCCTGGTTGTGGCTTTCATCAATGGGGCGGTTGAGGTAGTGGCATCCCTTATTGGAGCCGTCCTTAGAGTGGTTCCCCCGATTGCCTGGCTTGGTCTGTTTGGCGTCACATCTTTTTTTGTGGTTCTGTGGCTGGCAGCTTTTAGATTATATATCTACCCCGCAAGGATAAAAACATGAAAACAAAATTCCAAATCGCTCTGATACTGGTAATTCTATTGACTTTCGCCTTGCCCGTCACAGCTCTGGCAAAGGACAGGCTCGAAGATAAGATCATCTTTGGCGGCGCCTATACTCTGAGGAGCGGGGAGGTCTTATATGGAAGCCTGGTCGTCTTTGGCGGCTCGGTTGTTCTGGAAGCCGATTCACGGGTCACAGAAGATGTGGCTATCCTGGGAGGCAACCTGGAGGCGAACGGGCATATTGATGGAAGCCTGGTCGGGATTGGTGGGAACCTGAACCTGGGAGAATCGGCGCTGGTGAATAAAGATGTGGTCGTTTTTGGCGCAAACCTGGATCGGGCGTCAGGCGCAACTGTGGGGGGCGAGATTATCAACGGCTTTTCGGGACCGATATATTCGGAATTCCCCAGGGGCTTTAATCTGCCTCGGCTTGATATCAGCGTCAATCCAGCCCTGCAGTTTGCCTGGTTTGTGTTGAAGTTGTTTTTATGGGCTGTGCTGGCTGTGCTCCTGGTTCTGTTCTTCCCCAAACAGCTCGATCAGATTGGCGATACTGCCATCAACCAGGTGTTCATTGCGGGTGGGATTGGTTTGTTGACCATCATGATCGCCCCAATCGTCCTGATTGTTTTGCTCATCAGCCTCATCTGTAGCCCGTTGAGTCTGCTGGGTTTCGTGTTGCTGGCGGTTAGTTGGGGGGTCGGCTTGATTGCCCTGGGTTTGGAGGTTGGCAAGCGGATTGCCGAGATGTTCAAGCAGGAATGGGCGCCGGCGTTGGCGGCGGGGGTTGGCACCTTAATCCTGATTGGGGTGTTGAACGGTTTGCGTGCGGTGGTCCCCCCATGCGTGGGTTGGGTGTTTCCTGCCCTGGCGGGGAGCATCGGGTTAGGGGCGGTGATGCTGACCCGTTTTGGCTCTCATGCCTATCCGGACTCGTTCTCTACGACCTCCGCTCCGCCGCCTGCGCCTCCCACATCCTGGGCGCCAGCCATGCCCGAACCAACCCCCGAGACGTCAACCCCTCCTGAGCCGCCGGTCGAGGAGGCGGGCGGTGGCGAGACAAAGAGAGAAGAAGACCGGTAAATCCCGCCCTCCTCTTGAGAGGATTGAAAACGGAGACCGCAGGTTGAAAGCAAGCTGCGGTCTCCTTGTATTTAGTGGTCAGAGGCTGGAGTGGTAGTGTAAGACCGCCCCCAATGCCAGGAGTATCTGTCCCAGATGGTAGGTGATAATCACTGCCAGGGGCGCTAAACGCATACGTTGGACGAACTTATTCCACGCCAGAAGCGAATCCGAGAAGAAGAATAGCAACGCGCCGCTGCTGACCAAAATTGCCGGGAGAGCCTGCCAGGCAGTCCCGGTGAGGGTGAGCAGGGCGGATAACAGCATCAGGCTGATTACCAGGCTGTAAATCAAGACCGGTATGCGCAAGGATGAATTCCCGCCGGCAACCAACCCCGCCGCAATCCGGCGATAAATCCGCAGCATGGTCAGGGCGACAAGCACAATGATGATGAAAGCCGGTAGATTCGGGGTGAGTGCTGTCTGGTTAAGCCCGATGATGTAAGCAAGGTGCGCCAGGAGAAAGGAGATGAGACCCAGGATAAAGCGCTCTTGCGGCAGCATCAGAAAAACATCCCCGGCTAAGGAAAAAGCCAAAGCAATCCCGAACCAAAGCAGAGCGCCCTGAAAAGCAGATGCCTGCCACATCCAAATCAGCAAGAAAATCATCACCCCGGGCTTGGCAATGTATTCCAATAGCTTGAGCTTATAAGCAACTGCCAGCCAATCTACAAATGCGATAATCAACGCCGCCACAATCCATGGATATGACATTTCTGCCTCCCCGCCTCAGAAACCAAACCAGCGTAAGGTCTTCTCATCGTTGCGCCAGTTCTTCCGAACCTTTACCCGCAGGTCCAGGAATACTTTCCGACCGCTCATCGCTTCGATCTCCTGGCGGGCTCTGGATCCAAGTTGCTTGAGCATGTTGCCTCCCTGACCGATGACGATGCCTTTGTGGGATTCTTTCTCGACAAAAATCGTTGCTTCAATATACGCGCCCTGTTCACCCCGCTCTTTGTATTGTTCAATCCGAACAGCAATCCCGTGGGGAACTTCATCTCGGAGCAGAATCAACGCCGCCTCACGGATCAAATCCGCGGCAATATCGCGTTCATACAAATCGGTTATCTGACCCTCCGGGAAATACACCGGACCTTCGGGCAAAAGGCTGATGATCAATTCCAGGAGCTGGTCGAGATGATCACCCCGGGTGGCAGAAACGGCGATGGTACTAGCCTCCGGGACGATTTCCAGGTAATCATTCTGCCGTTCGGGAATCAGGCTTTGGTCCAGCAGGTCTATCTTATTGAGCGCCAGAATGAGGGGGAGGCTGCGCTTGAGTTGATGGATGGCGTCGGCGAGCATCCGGTCTTCATCATCCGGTGGAGCGCTGGCGTCGGCGATGAATAGAATCAGGTCGCAATCTTGCAAGGTCTCGATAGCGTGCCGATTCATGCTCTCGCCGAGCTTATGGCGCGGTTTATGGACGCCGGGCGTATCCACAAAGATGATCTGAGCATTCTCCTTGGTGAGGATGCCCATCTGACGGGTGCGTGTGGTCTGCGGTCGCGGAGAGACGGCGGCAATTTTCTGACCGAGAAGGGTGTTGATCAGGGTGGATTTTCCGACATTGGGCTTGCCCATCGTCGCCACAAAGCCGGATTTGAATACAATCGAATCGGAGATTTCGCTCATCAGCTAAATTCTATCAGACATCCTGTTTTGGTAATATCCCGATTCCCGATATAGAGCAGTTGAATCGGTCAATGGCTGTATTTACTCAGCAAATATTAATCAAAAACGATTTGGACACTACTTGACCTGACAATTATTAATTGCTATAATATCAATTTGTCCATTGGGCTGAGGTGAGTAAATTTTATTAATTCAGGAATTTTGCCCAAAGAGATATGGCGTATAGAGGACAATCAGACGTATGGTACGAATTTCCTTACGTCAGTCCTTATGCGCTTTTCGTGCGTTATTTGAGTTTTTTGTCTAACTAATCAGGAGATTTTTATGGCTTCTGCTTTGCCCAGTAAATCCTATGCGCGGATTGATGTAAAACTCCCACTGCCAGACCTGATCGAAGTCCAGCTTGAGTCGTTCTACCGCCTCAAACAAGAGGGGTTGGCAGATTTGTTTCACGAACTTTCGCCCATCGAATCCTACAATAAGGGGATGAAGTTATATTTTCCCAGCCGGACGCCGGAATCGGAGCAGTGGGGTCTGACTTATTGGTTTGGCGAACCCAAGCATACGATTGAAGAGTGCGTTGAGCGTGATCTGACCTACGCCAGTCCCTTATACGTCTCCGTTTTGCTCGCCGGGGCGGATGTGCCTGAGCCGATGAAGCAGGATATATTCCTGGGGGATTTCCCGGAGATGACCGAGAAAGGCACATTCATCATCAACGGCACCGAGCGCGTGGTCGTCTCCCAGTTAATCCGCTCGCCCGGAGTGTATTTCGAATCCACCCCCGATCGCTCCACCGGACGCCCGCTGGCGATGGCGAAGTTGATACCGGATCGCGGCGCCTGGATGGAGTTCGAGACCCGCAAGAGCGATTACATCTCTTTGCGCTTCAACCGAAAACGCACAGTTCCCATCACTATCTTCCTGCGCGCCCTGGCTGCGGTGGACGATGGTCAGCCGGATTCGCCCTTGCAAACCGGCACGGATGAAGAATTGATGCAAATCTTCGGCGATGTGGATAACAACCCCGACAGGATGTTCATCGCTTCCACTTTTTCCCAGGAGCCCGAATGGGATTTGTCTCAGGGAATCTCCATCGCCGAAGCCGCCTTGCTTGAGTTCTTCAAGCGCATGCGCCCGGGCGACCCCGCCACGCTGGAGAACGCGCGCGAATTTCTGGAGGAACAACTTTTCGACCAGCGTCATTACGACCTGGAGAGGGTGGGTCGGTATAAACTGAACCAAAAGCTCGATTTGGATCAATATATTTCGATGAGCACCCGCACCGTGACCAAGCGCGATATCATCCACCTGGTGCGGCGGATGATCATGATCAACAACGGCATGGCGCCGTCAGATGATATTGACCATCTGGGAAACCGCCGGGCAAAGACGGTGGGGGAGCTTATCCAGAATAAGCTGCGCATCGGGTTGCGACGCATGGAACGGGTGATCAAGGAACGCATGTCCATTCGAGACCAGGATCAACTCTCGCCGATAACCCTGATCAACATCCGCCCGGTGGTGGCTGCTCTGCGAGAATTTTTCGGTTCGAGTCAGCTCTCGCAATTCATGGATCAGACCAACCCTCTGGCGGAGCTGCGCCATAAACGCACTCTCTCCGCCCTTGGACCTGGCGGTCTGCGCCGTGAGCGCGCCGGTTTCGATGTGCGCGATGTGCATCACTCCCACTACGGACGCATCTGCCCTATCGAGACCCCGGAAGGTCCAAATATTGGTTTGATCGGTCGTCTGGCTTCCTTTGCCCGGGTGAACGAGTACGGATTCATCGAGACCCCTTATCGCAAAGTGCTCAAAACCCTGCAATCTACCGACCCACGCCTGGTGAACC
>JBBIPD010000220.1:0-285 GCA_037443025.1 Chloroflexota bacterium | reverse complement strand
TGCTGGCGACCGGAATGGCGGTTATCGGGCTGGCGACCTTCTGGGGCGCGCCGGCGAGCGGATTACGCCAGAGATGGCTGAGAAAATCCGCAATTCGAACGTTCGCGAAGTTCAGGTCGTGCCATTTGTCTCCGAAGAATGGAATTACCTGAGCGCCGACGAAGAGGATCGTTTTGTCATTGCCCAGGCGAACACGCTGCTGAACGAATACGCAGAGTTCGTGCGCCCGCGAGTCTCCTCGCGTCACCATTCGAGCTTCATCTTTTCTCTACCCACAGAGATAAA
>JBBIPD010000219.1:0-5666 GCA_037443025.1 Chloroflexota bacterium | reverse complement strand
CCCCCAGCCCTACACCGACCTCGACCACCCCACCCACCTCGACTCCAAGCGATACGCCCACCCCCGCCCTCAGCCCAGGCGCCACCCGCAGACCCACCGCAACGCCCACGCTCAGCCCAACCCCGGAGCCAGGGCGGTATTACGCGCTGGATCATTCTTTCTCTCTTCTCATCCCAGGCGGATGGCAGGCAAAGGATGTGGGCTTGGATGAACCCGGTTTATTCGCTCCCAGCCTGGGAGATTTCAGCCCAAACCTGATTTTCATCCAGGAAAGATCAATCTTCCCGGTGGATTTCTATGCCGCCATGGTGCAGGATTCACTGGCGCAAAGCCTGACAGATTTGAAGCAGGTGAGCGAAGACTATCTGATTACCGCAGAAGGGCAGGACTACTTCCGCTGGGAGATGGAGAATACCGTGGAGGGGGTGGTCTACCGCCAGGTGCTTTACTTTTTCGAGTCCGGGGATTGGAAGCTGGTCATCACCTACACCCGCCCCACGGCTGAGGGGATGGAGTTAGACCCATTGGTCGAGGAGGCAGTCAACACCCTGCGCTACCAGCGCTGAGAGCGGCGCGAGGGCTTTCATAAAACAGCCCGACAAAATAGGTGACTGCGAACCCGGCGGTCTTTGCCGACCAGCGGTCTTTGCCGGGTAAAGCAAGCTCAGGATGACGCCGGGGCTGCTTCGTCGCCAAGAACGCTCCTCGCAGCGACCTATCTTTTTTTGTCAAAACCCTGGAGCGCGGCGCGAGGGCTGCTTCGCCGTCTCAGAAGCCAATGGTATAATAGATAGACCATCTCATCAGCAACGGTAAATCAGGCTATCGAACAAGATTGGCGCTGATTGGACATCCGTCAATCAAGGGTATTTTCTTCAGGAGAGAAGTTTATGTCAGGACATTCCCACTGGGCAACCATCCGGCGCAAGAAAGGCGCCGCAGACGCCAAGCGCGGGCAGCTCTTCACCCGCCTGGCGCGAGAGATTGTGATTGCAGCGCGCGAGGGCGGCGGCGACCCAGGCGCTAACATCCGCCTGCAGTACGCCATAGAAAAAGCGCGCCAGAACAACATGCCCAAAGACAGCATCGAACGCGCCATCAAACGCGGCACGGGTGAAAACAAGGAAGGCGGCGCAATCGAAGAGGTGACTTACGAAGGGTACGCTCCTCACGGCATCGCCCTGATGATCTCAGTGGTCACCGACAATCGCAATCGCTCGGTCGCCGAGATACGCCACATCCTCAACCGGATGGGCGGGAGCATGGCGGAGGCTGGATCGGTTTCCTGGCAGTTCAAACGGGCGGCTTATTTTTCTTTCCCGGCGCAGGGTCACGACCCCGATAAGGTGTTCGAATTAGCGGTGGAGGCGGGGGCGGACGACGTCAACTTCGACAACGAAACCATCGAGATCATCGGACCGGTGGAATCGTTCAAAGCCATTGGAGACCAGCTCAAAAACGCCAAAATCACCCCCGAAGAGGCGGAGCTTCGTTTCTTGCCAAACAACGAGACCGAGCTGGGTGTGGAAGAGACCCTGCAGGTGATGCGCCTGATTGAAGCCTTGGAAGATCTGGATGATGTGCAGGCGGTCTATTCCACCCTCACCATCTCGGATGAGGCAATGACCCAGCTCGAGGCGGCATAAACCGGGGATTTGAGCCACTCCCCAGGCAGACGGGACATGCTGGTCATCGGGATTGACCCAGGCACAGCCACCACCGGTTATGGTCTGGTGCGGGAGCGGTCGGACGGCAGCCTGGAGGTGGTTGATTTTGGGGCGATTCTCACCCCTGCCCACACCCCCATGGCAGCCCGCCTGCTCGATTTGCACCGTCAATTGCAGGATATTCTCCATCTCCACCGCCCAGAAAGCGCCGCGGTGGAGAAGCTTTTTTTTCAACGCAATGTGCGCACCGCGCTGAATGTGGGGCAGGCGCGGGGAGTCGCTTTGCTGGCATTGGCGCAGGCGGGTTTGGAGGTGGCGGAATATACCCCGCTGGAAGTGAAACAGGCGGTGGTGGGCTACGGCGGGGCGGAAAAGAACCAGGTGCAACAGATGGTGCGCGCCTTGCTGGAATTGGATGACATCCCCCGCCCGGACGACGCCGCCGACGCGCTGGCAATCGCCATCTGCCACCTGCATTCACACCGCTTGCAAGGTTTGATGGATGAAGAAGAGCGGTAGAGACGCCGCATGCAGCGTCTCTACCAGATTGAGCGGCGGGTCATACCGTACCGTTGGGCAGGATTTTTTGCGCATCGAGCATCTCCGCCAGCTCCTCCGGTTCAGTCTCAGATTTGGGGATAAAGCCGACGAAGACTTTGGGGTTGCCAACCAGGTCGGATAGGCGGCGCAGCACCACGCCAATCTGCCCGGTTTCGAAGGTCAATACGAATTTGCCGTCGAGCATCTCCACAACCTCGATGACGGTGGCTTCATGCGTCCAGCGCAGGAAATTCTGGACAAAGCCGCCGTTCTGGCGCATCTCCTCGCGTATCGCCTCGATTTCGCGCTCGCTCCGCCCTTGCTGGCGCAATTCGCGAATGGTGGGTTTGCGCCGAATGCGGACGAATGAATTGCCCACCTGATGGAACGACCATTCGACGCTGCTGGCGGTCTTTGACTTAGGGATGTGGACATCTCCGGGAGGGATGTTGTAACCCGGCAGAGGCGTGGCAACCTGCCAGGCGTTGGGTTGCTTGTCCACCCAGTCCAACCAGAGAATGCTGGCGCCGTTGACAAAGTGCTCTTCCTGCGGCGCCTGGACCAGATAGGCTTTTGCGCCATTGTCAGACGCTATATTTTTTAATTTTTCCTGCCAGTTGAGATACCATTTCGGTTTGCCGGTCAGTCCGGCGAAGGGAATCAAACCGCGCAGATGCTGAATATGCTCGGCGATTTCGTTGCACACGGCGCGGGTGACAATCAAATCCAGGGTCTCCTGGTGGCGCTTACGCCAACCGGTGATATCCCGCCGCTCCCAGACGTCCAAGATCTCCCGCCAACGGCTGTTTTCGAACTTCCAGCGCTCGGGGGAGATGCTCTCCCAGTCTTTTTCCTGGGTTTTCAGGCGCAACTGAGTGTATTTGGTGATCTCTGACCAGACCCAATCGGGCAGACCATCGCCGCGGGCTTCCATCTGTTTGCGCAGAGTCTCGAGCTGACCCAGGATGACCCGCTCATCATCCGGCAAAGCCTGAATCTCAGCCACATAGCGCGCCATATAGTAATCCAGCAGGGCGCGGCGGGGATTCCAGAAGTTCAGGCGGGCAATGAGTTGATCCACGGCGTGGATTTTGTTGGCGTCGGAGAGATTCTGGCGCTCTTCTTCCAACTGGGCGGTCGCCTCCTGGCAAGCTTGTTGGAGCGCCGCTTCATCCAGGCTTTGAATCTCCTCCCGCAACATCTCGCGGGTGAGCAGTTCTAACAAGAATTTAGGGTCTGCCCAGGAAGCATGGGCGCTGCGGTAGCGCATGCCGGAGAAATGAATCACCATGTACCGCAGCCAATTCTCAAAACGCTCCGGCTCGGATGTCAGACGCTTCCAAACGCGCTCAATCAGCTCGTCGTGGCTCAGGCTTTCCAGCTCTTTCTGGTAGCTCAGCGCCTGCCAGCGCAAAGCCTCACGCGGGCTGACCAACCCCTGGGGGTTCAGCTTTGGAAGGCGGTCCTGCTGATCGTAAAGGTTGCGCAGATATTTCACCTGGTCCAGAGCGTCTTTTGCCTGGGCGATGGGTTCGTCCAGCATGGCGGCGCGCTCGATCCACAGATTCCTGCGGGTGTCATCTTCGGCGTACCAGTCCACCCGCTTGCGCAGGGATTCCTGCTGGGAGACCAATTCGGCGTGACGGTCTGTGAGGGCGCGTATCTGACGATCCAGATAATAGATGCGCTTGAAGCGCAGGGTTTTTTCGTCGCTGCCGGAGATGACCGCAAACCATTTATCCGTTTCCATTTTTTGGGCAATGGCTTGCTCCAACAACCTCGCCAGGCGCTGATGTTCATGTTCCAGGGCGAGTGAAAAGGCTCGAATTTGCTCAATCAGCTCAGGATCAGCCTGGTCTGAAGCCTGCAGGTTGCGGAGCAAATCAACCTCGTAATAGTAGCGCAAGAAATCGCGCAACTTCTCCTTGCGGAAGGGGTAAATGCTCTCCCGCAGGATTGGGTTTTGCCACTGGAAGAATATTTTCGGGTTCCCGTCCATAACTGCCTGCTCTTCTCTAAGATATCCCCGGCTGAGGATATCTCCACAATCCCAGAACGCCCCCGTTCAAGGAAATGGCTGAAATTCCCACCTAATTATAGCAAGAAGTGTCAATAATATCTTGACAAATTTTATCTTCTCTGATATTATTTCAATATTGAACGATTGTAATTTGAATTGTTATTGGTGAATATGCCGACTCACTACCAGGGATCACCCAGGGAAATCCAAGCCCTGGACACCTTTATCAAGCTGACCAGAGCGACCGATTCTCTGCTCTCCCGCCTGGCTCATCGCAACACCCATCCAGGTCTGACCACCAGCCAGTTTGGGGTATTGGAGGCGCTCTATCATCTGGGTCCGCTCTGCCAGAGCGTTCTGGGCGAGAAACTGCTCAAAAGCGGGGGCAACATCACCATGGTGATTGACAACCTGGAAAAGAGCGGGCTGGTGCAGCGGGTGCGCAGCACAGAAGACAGGCGCTTCATCACCGTCTCGCTCACCGAAAAGGGGCGGGAGTTAATCGAGCGCATCTTCCCCGGGCACGTGCAGGCGATCACCGAAGAGATGAGCTGTCTCTCAAGCGATGAGCAGCAAGAATTGGGCAAGTTGTGCCGAAAACTGGGCAAAGGAGGGTAGCGTTTCGAGGTCAACGGTCTCTTTTTTGGGGTTAATACTTTAAGATTAAAGTATTTAATATTAAATCATCATTAATATTCGTTTTTTAGCGACACCAACCCATTGGGTTAATCTATCTATATCTAAAGGAGATGAACATGTTCTGGAAAATTGACAACTCACACACTCGCGCCAATTTTGCTGTGCGCCACATGAGGATCAGCTGGGTGCGCGGTAGCTTCGATAAAATCGAAGGCGATATCGAATTCGATGCGCAAAATCCGCAAGCCACCCGGGTGGATGTGAAAATCCTCGCAGAGAGCATCAACACCGGCGATGCGCAACGCGACGCCCATCTAAAATCTCCCGACTTTTTGAACGTGGAGAAATATCCCTACCTGACTTTCAAGAGCAAGAAGGTCGAAGTTCTGGACGCCAACCATGCCAAACTCATCGGCGATTTGACAATCCGGGACATCACCCGCGAAGTCGTGCTGGATGTGGAATATGCGGGTATGGTCAAAAACCCCTGGGGCGCAACCTCAGTCGGTTTCACCGCTGTCACCCAAATCAACCGCAAAGACTGGAACCTGACCTGGAACGTCGCCCTGGAGACAGGCGGGGTTCTGGTGGGGGACATGGTGAATATCACCATCGAGTTGGAACTTGTCCAACAAGCCTCCCCCGAATCGGCTGAAGCGGCGTATGCTTGATTCAATGCAGCATACTTAACAATCAATGGGCGGCTTGCGGAGGTCATCCACAAGCTGCCCATTTTCGTTTAAGTTCAGGCTCAAGGTGTGGGGGGAGTGTCGCTGGGTAGGGGCGGCGGCTCGGTGGTG
>JBBIPD010000218.1:0-5725 GCA_037443025.1 Chloroflexota bacterium | reverse complement strand
GTTACCGCTTCAATACGCCCGAAATCAAGGAAGCCTTTGGTTTTCTGCGCCAACTTTACGAAGAGGGCTGCGCCTGGTTCCCCGAAGGTCAAAGCAGCGAAGCGGAGTTCGCCCGCCGACTGGGCTTGTTCGCCGCAGGCAGCCTGAGCGGCATCCCCTACCAGGAAGCAGCGCTTAAGTCCGCGGATAACCCTGACGATTGGACGGTCATCCCCTTTCCGAAAGGGGATGGCAACCCGGCGATAGATGTCTATGGACCCAATTTTGTCATTCTAAAATCCAGCCCAGAAAGGCAACTGGCAAGCTGGCTGTTCATCAAGTGGCTGCTGACGCCTGAAAATCAAAGCCGTTGGGCGCTGATCACCCGCTCTTTCCCGCTTCAAAAATCCCTGGGCGAGTCAATGGTAAAAGAAAAAACCGGCGCAGCCCAGTGGCGCGCCGCGTTGGGTTTGCTTCAGTATGCCCAACCCGAACCACAATACCGCTCCTGGGGCGTAGTCCGTTGGGCGCTCGGGGATGCAACCACCCAGCTCTTTCGTTGGTATTTCACCCCGGAACAACTCCCGGACACCCTCAGTCTGCTCGAACGCACCGCTGCTGAATTGCACGCGCGCTCCCCTTGAGAGCACGCCAGCCAGATTGACTTGAGGATAAGTCGTAAAGACACAAATTGGAACCGATGATTGGGATGAGCGCATTGGAGACAGTGACAATCTACACAGATGGCGCCTGCGATCCAAACCCTGGTCCCGGAGGCTGGGCGGCATTGTTGCGCCACGGCAAGCACGAAAAAATCCTCACCGGCTCAGCCCCAAAAACCACCAACAACCGGATGGAGTTAACCGCTGCCGTGCAGGCGCTTCAAGCGTTAAAGCGCCCATGCCGGGTGCTTTTTTATACCGACTCCGCATATCTTCAAAAAGGTATTACAGAATGGCTGCCAAATTGGCACAGGCGCAACTGGCGCCGCAAAGATGGCGCCCTGGCTAATGCAGACTTATGGCAGGCGTTAGACGCAGCAATTCGTGAACACCAGATCGAATGGCACTGGGTGCGCAGCCATGCCGGAAACCCGGACAACGAAAGGGTAGATCGCCTGGCTCGCCAGGCAATCCCAAAACCATCATCCTTTTTACGCGATACGGCGTAATTTCACTTATCTGGCTGGAGGCTACTATGACAACATATGAAACCATCCTGGTCGAAACCCGCCAGCGTGTGGGTTTGATTCGCCTGAACCGCCCTCAGGCGTTGAACGCTCTGAACCAACAGCTCATCTCCGAACTGATGCGGGCTTTAGAAGCATTCGACAAGGATTCGGAGATTGGCGCCATCGTAATCAGCGGCAACGAACGAGCCTTCGCCGCCGGCGCAGACATCAAAGAAATGGCTGAAGCCTCTGCGGTCGAGATGTTGAATCGGGACCACATCTCCCTTTTCGACCGCATCATGGGCATCAAGAAACCGGTCATTGCTGCGGTTTCGGGCTGGTGTCTGGGCGGGGGTAACGAGCTGGCGATGTCTTGCGATATGATCGTCGCCTCGGAAACAGCCCGGTTTGGGCAACCAGAGATCAATCTGGGCGTCATCCCAGGGGCAGGCGGAACTCAAAGGCTGACCCGAGCGGTGGGTAAAGCGATAGCCATGGAAATGGTGCTGAACAACCGCACTTTGAGCGCCGAAGAGGCGCTGCGATATGGTCTGGTGAATAAAGTGGTGCCGGTCGAACGATATCTGGATGAGGCATTGGCGCTGGCTGGCGAAATCGCCGATCGCGCTCCCCTGGCGGTCAGGTTGGGAAAAGAAGCCGTCAACCACGCCTTTGACTCTTTCCTCTCAGATGGTCTGGCGGATGAGCGGCGGGCTTTTTACTTCCTCTTCGCCTCTCAAGATCAAAAAGAGGGCATGGCTGCCTTTGTGGAAAAACGCAAACCTGTCTGGAAGGGTGAATAATCGCCGCGAAAATAAGCAAACTGGCATAATTTATGCACATCCAACCCTGACGATTGGTCGGTTTTAACATTCTCCCAGACCACAAAGGCTGTCCAACAGCGCCAAAAAAGAGGGCATTCTGGGTAGAAATGGAGATGCGGGCAACAGGAGAAATACTTACATAATCATTAGTTGAATTCCCGCCTTTCACCTGTAAAATGGGATAAGGTCTCACTCAAACAGGAATTTTAAAAACCAACCCAGCCCAATTTCGACCATCCAGAAAGGAGTTTGGATATCATGTTAGGAAAACGCAACAAATTCATCCTGGTTATCGTTGCCATATTGCTTGGGTTGAGCCTGCTGGCAGCGGGCGGCTCAACCAAGGTGGCTGAGATTAAGTTCGGCGAAGACACCGATGTCAGCCTGGGTAGGGCAGGCTTGGTATTCACCAGCAGCCAGTACAACGGCACGGTGAAGATCACCCGTGTCAGTCGCGGCAACCTCCCCGGCGTCTCAGCCCCCAGTCTTACCCAGAACGCGATTCATGTCCGCTTATACAATGAAAATAATCAAAAGGTCACCTATGTGGTTGGACCTGTATATGTCTATTTCAAGATTCGCGGACCTGAACAACGCCTCTGGAACCGGGGTGAACTCACCATCTACTATTTCGACGGGACAAAGAATCAGTGGACCGAGTGCCCAACCAGCTTTATCTTTAAGTCGGGTTCCAGCCGGGTATCCTGCCGCGTCCGCGCCATGGGATTATAAGGGTTTGGGGTTAAGTAGACCGCCCGCCCGGTCAATTTGAATAGCAAATCACGCGCCTGGGTGATAAAACCGCCCAAGGAAGGAGAGGCTGGCTTATTGCAGCGCGCCAGTCTCTTTTGATTCGGGGATTTCGGTCAAAAAGGGCAGCTCCACCGCGAAGGTTGAACCCTTCCCTACCTGGCTGGTCACCCAGATTCTACCCAGGTGATTCTCAGCGATTGTTTTGGCAATTGCCAGACCCAGCCCGCTGCCCTGGGACGAGCCATAACGAGGGCGTGTGGCTTCCACGCGGTAGAAACGGTCGAAGATGTGGGGTAGATGCTCTTTGGCGATGCCGAAACCGGTGTCCTGGACCAGGAGTTGGACCTTATCCCCATTCGGCGAGCGCCTGGTAATCAAGGTCACGGTGCCGTCTTGCGGGGTGTATTTGATGGCGTTGTCAACCAGGTTATAGATCATCCTGCGCAGTTGTTCCTCTACGCCGTAAATCATCGGCAGAGTGGACTCGGTGATGCATTGCAATTTAATCCCTGCCTTTTGGGCGCGGACGCGGTAGGTATCGCACACTTCATTGACAAGCACCGATAAATTCAGTTGGGTGAGCTGAGCATAGTCAAGCCCGGCTTCGATCTTTGAGAGGTCAAGGAGATCATTGACCATCAGACTCAAGCGGTCCACCTCGCTTTCGATTTCCGAAAGAAAGCGATCGGTCACGGGGGGATCATCCAGAGCTCCGTTACGCAAGGCTTCCACCCTTAATTTGATAGAAGTCAATGGTGTGCGCAATTCATGACTGGCATAGGCGACAAAACTGCGCATTTCGTCAATGTTTGCCTTCATCCGTTGGGTCATATGGTTAAAAGCGCCTATCAATCGTTGCAATTCCAACGGGTCGGAAGGGAGGATTGGGCGAGTGCGCAGTTCACCCTGGGATATCCTCTCAGCCGATTGGACAAGGGTATCAATCGGCTCCTCAATCTGGCGCGCTAACCAATAGCCCAACAACCCAGACAACAATGAAGAGAGCAGGATAGCGATCAAGACCATCCCCAGGGTGCGTTGAGCTACTTCAAAGAAGGCAGGCGCAGCGATTTCGAGCCGCAATATGCCCAGGAGCTGATCCCCACTCTCAATCCGGGATGAAATATACAAGAGGCTGCCCTGGCGATGAACCCAGGTGAGATCTGTCCCCGAGTGTGGAGTTGGGTTGATCGCCGCCGAGACATCCGGCGCGGTTTTCAGGTCGAGCGGCGTGGGTAGGATGCCAGAACTGTGAAGGACAGGCGTGCCATCCGGTAAATAAACAGTAAAGCTCAGGGCATCATCCGGGGGTAAATAGACGGAAATGCGACTGACGACCTCCTCGGAGGAAACCTGATTGGCGAGGAATTCTGCCAGGGGCTGCCCCAGAATGGCAGAAACCCCTGCTGCCAGCGAACGGTAGCGTTGCTCTACCTGGTCGCGTAAGGGCTGAAAAACCAACACGCCCACGACCAGCGCCATAATGAGGATGGCGCTGAAAGCTACCAACAGGTGGGTCAGGATCAACCTTGCCTGCAAAGTGGCTGGCGTAAAGCGTTTCATCGAGAAGACCCCCGTTTGCTCTGGTACAAACTCCCCAGGGTTGAAGGACGGGTGTTTATTCCAACTCCTCCGGTCCTGCAAAGCGATAACCGTGCCCTCGTACTGTTTGGATATACGCCGGGGTTGCGGGATCGTCTTCGATTTTCAACCTGAGCCAACGGACATGAACATCCAATGTGCGTGGGTCGCCAATCCAGTCCTCCCCCCAAACCAGAGACAGCAATTCCTCCCGACTCAAAGCTCGACCTGCGTTTCGCATCAGGATAGACAGCAGGTCAAACTCGCGAGCAGAGAGTTGCAACTCCTGTCCGCCGCGAAAGACCCTGCGGGCGATTGGGTCCAGAGTAAGATTACCGATGGTCATGGGTTGAAATTGAGATGTCTGGCGATCGAGCTCTATCCGGCGCAAAATCGAGCGTATGCGAGCCAAAAGCTCACGGAACGAGAATGGCTTGGCAAGATAATCGTCCGCGCCCACTTCCAGACCCAGAATGCGATCCAGCTCTTCGCCTCGGGCGGTGAGCATAATGACAGGGGTAGAGCTATTGGCTCGAATCCTGCGGCAAACCTCCAGCCCGTTCATCCCTGGCAGCATAATATCCAGCACCACCAAATCAGGTTCGAACTCGCTCATTTCCTTAAGGGCTTGCTCGCCCTCGCCCACAGCTTTCACCTCAAAGCCTTCGCGCCTCAAGCTATAACTGAGCGAATCCGTAATCAGGGGCTCGTCATCCACCAGCAAGATTCGGGTCATCTCTCACCTCCACATTTTTCGACCACCATTTCCCGCGCTGTCGCACTCCAGTCGTGGAATAGCATTGTATGGATATTTTATCCGATATCTCGTTAATGTTAAGATTTAGAATTCTCCCTCTTACGTAATTATTAGCCGAAAGAACCAGCAACGAGAAGGACAGAATTTACCGTCAGCGATAACGCCTCCCCGACAGGCGCCCTTAATTTTCGGTAGATTTTGATTAAAAAAAGATAAACTAAATTGCATATTAACATAACTTTGTCTTAATCATAAATATTACCCAATTGGGTAAGATAACGTCAGCCTCAATCTTTGTAACAATCTTGTATCCAAACCAAGAGGAAATGTATGCCATGAGTCAAAAAAAGCCGAATGATAAACCCTTCCCGAAATATGTATTCTTAATTTGTCTGTTAGTCTTGATTGGATTGACTCTCTTATGGCGACCGATCCTGACCCTGGCGCAGGCAACCCTGCAACAACTGGGCAATCCGATTTATATGCCCTTTGTATTCTCGGGCGAAGACGACCCCAGCACCGTCTTCAAACGCCCACCCAAGAACAAGACTCCTACCCCAACCCCGACCCTTACACCCCCCACCCAACCCCCGCCTACTGGGGGCGGGTAAAAGATCATCGGCGGGAACGACGGGGGCATGCACGGCTAAAATGGGGTTT
>JBBIPD010000217.1:0-5731 GCA_037443025.1 Chloroflexota bacterium | reverse complement strand
CCGTAGCGATCGTTCACCCTATACCACAACGCCCCCTTCTCATAGGTCTTGATTTGATCCACCCATAAAATCTGGCTGTAATACAAACTCAAGGGCATCCCGGCTTCCATCCGCGCTCTGAAGCCAGGACTCTTGGGTTTGCCTTCCAGAAGGATGTCCACATAAGGCACGCTGACTTCTACCCACATCCCCTGTCCTAAACTGGTTTGGGGGAGAGAGCGCAACGGTTGATTGGGCTGATTGCGCACCGGTTGAACCTCCGACGCCCAGATATATCCGTCTGGGGTCTCCACCCAGCGCTGTCGGTAGCGGTATGGATGGCGACCGGCGACCTCCCTCAAACAGGGAACAACCGCGTCATCATACAGGACGCCCACCGTCTGGGAATCGATATCCGGGCGGGCTTTCAGCTCCACCTTAGAGAATACTCGACCCAGATGTTCCGCTTGGGGGAAATCCGCGACCGGTGAGACGCGCTCCAGGGAGGTAAACGCCAGCGCTCCTGCGCTCAAACCTGCCAGTTTGATAAAACTGCGTCGAGATAGTCGTTCAATACTCATAGGTCTCGATGATTACGCCGGTTCATTGCCCGGGGATTCAAAGCAGGCATTAAGCATACTCGGAAATAAAAGGCGGGTCAATAGAAAATCCATTCGCGGCGATTAAGGTTCAATGAGAAGCCCGCCAGGGGATGACTTGACAGCCGGAGGGGAGGCTTCTACAATTGGCTGATATAAATCCAATCAAGAAATGGCGCATCTTAGCCGGTGAAATCCAACCGACGCAATCTGGTTATCCTGTTCTACACCATGGTGGTGATCATGCTCGGCTTCGGCATGGTCATCCCGATATTGCCTTTCTATATCAAGAGTTTTGGCGCCAGCGGCAGCGCACTGGGCGCATTGATGGCGACCTATGCGGTTATGCAATTCCTGTTCTCCCCGGTTTGGGGCGGACTTTCCGATCGTTATGGGCGCAAACCGGTGCTGATGGCGGGCATCCTGGGTAACGCACTGGCGCAGCTCATCTTCGGATTATCAACTCACCTCTGGATGCTGTTCATCGCCCGCACCCTGGCGGGCATCCTCTCCTCGGCGACTTTGCCCACCGCCATGGCTTATATCGGCGACAGCACCAGCGAGAGAGATCGCGGCGGCGGGATGGGGATGATGGGCGCTGCGATGGGGGTAGGGATGTTGCTCGGTCCGGGGATTGCCGGCTTTTTGGCATCCCGCTGGCTGGCGTTGCCCTTTTTCCTTGCCGCGGCGCTCTCGTTTCTATCGCTCATCCTGGTCTATATCTACCTGCCCGAGTCGCTGCCTGTCTCAGAGCGAGTAACCCACGGCGCGAAAATCCAAGGACCCGATTTGAAGGCGATGTGGCGGGAGCTTTTCGGTCCAATCGGAGTCCTGTTGGTGATGGCATTCCTGGTCAACTTCGGCTTGACCAATTTCGAGGGCGTGTTCGGTCTGTACGCCCTGGAACGATACGGCTACGGACCTCAGGAGGTGGGGTACCTGCTCACCTTCATCGGCGTCATCTCGGCGGCTGTCCAGGGCGGGTTGACCGGCAGGCTGACCCGCCGTTTCGGCGAGGCGTTGATCATCAAAGCTTTTCTGCTTATCAGCGGGGTAGGGTTTATCCTGATGACCCTGCCTGACAGCACGCCGGGGTTGATTCTGACGGTGGGGTTCTTCATGTTCGGCAACGCCATGCTGCGTCCAACGGTCTCGTCGCTGACCTCGCGCCGCGCCACCATCGGTCAGGGGGCGGCAATGGGCTTGAACAATGCCTTCATGAGCCTGGGGCGGGTGGTTGGTCCACTCTGGGCAGGCTTGTTGTTCGATGTCAACCTCAATCTGCCCTACCTTAGCGGGGCTGCGCTGATGTTCATCGGCTTACTGATGGCGATTTTTCGCCTGGAAGCAGACCGGGTCGCCGAAGACGAGACGCATCCCGCGGCTCAACCCGAATCGCCCGACTAGCGATTCTCGCCCAACCCAACCCAGGGGTCAGATGGTCACCCGACGCAGGCGCAGGCTATTGCTCACCACAAAGACCGAGCTGAACGCCATCGCCGCGGCAGCCAGCATGGGATTGAGCAACCCCATCGCCGCCGCCGGAATCAAGATGACATTGTAAAAGAACGCCCAAAACAAATTTTGCTTGATGGTTTTTAATGTGCGTCGAGAAAGGGCTATCGCCTTCGGCACGCCGCGCAGGTCTCCACTGATGAGGGTGATTGGCGCAGCCGCCATCGCCACATCGGTGCCAGAGCCAATTGCGATGCCCACATCCGCCTGCGCCAGGGCAGGCGCGTCGTTGATTCCATCGCCCACCATCGCCACCACCGCCCCGCTCTCCTGGAGACGTTTCACCTGGGAGGCTTTTTCGCCGGGGAGAACCTCAGCCAGAACGCGATCCACCTGGACCTGCTCAGCAATCGCCTGAGCAGTCTGTTGATTATCGCCGGTGATCATGACGACCTTCAGGTTCATGGCATGCAGGGCGGCGACTGCCTCCCTGGAACCCTCTTTCAGGGTGTCTGCCACTGCAATCACCCCGCGCACATCGCCATCCACAGCCACCAGAATTGCGGTTTTTGCCTCGCTCTGGATCCTGTCTACCACAGCCCCAATCCCATTTAACAGCAAGCCGCGTTCCACCATCATCCGCATGTTGCCCACCAGGACCTGCCGTCCGTCCACCTGCGCCTCGACCCCATGCCCGACTTCCGCCCGAAAGTTTTGGGGAGGCGCGAGGGATAGATTTCGATTGCCAGCCTCCGCCAGAATCGCCTCGCCCAGGGGATGTTCAGACCCTTTTTCCACCGAAGCCGCCAGGCGAAGCAATTCCAACTCGCCAACCTGCGCATCGAGCTGAGCCAGGACGATGTCGGTGACCGCCGGCTGACCGCGGGTGAGGGTGCCGGTCTTATCCAGCACGACCGTATCCACGCTGCCTGCCCGCTCCAGGGCTTCTCCGGAGCGGAACAAAATGCCCAGCTCCGCGCCTTTACCTGCGCCGACCATGACCGCGGTTGGGGTTGCCAGACCCATGGCGCACGGGCAGGCGATCACCAGCACGGCCACCATGTTGATGAGGGCGCGGGTGAACGGGGCGACCTCAGCGCCAGGCGGCAAAGGAATAAGAAAATACCAGACCAGGAAGGTCATCAGGGCAATCAAGATCACCGCCGGAACAAAAACCGCCGAGACCCTATCCGCCAGCTTTTGGATTGGGGCTTTGCTGCCCTGCGCCTCTTCCACCAGGCGGATAATTTGCGCCAGGGCGGTCTCTTTGCCCACGCGAGTCGCCTCGAACTTAATCATCCCGAGCTTATTCAGGGTAGCGCCAATCACTTGATCGCCGATGGTCTTTTCGACCGGCAATGATTCGCCGGTGAGCATGGACTCATCCACCGCCGAGCGACCTTCGATGACAACCCCGTCCACCGGAATCTTTTCGCCGGGGCGCACCAGAACGATATCGCCGACGCGCACCTCCTCCACCGGCACTTCCATTTCCTGTCCATCCCGCTCAATGCGGGCGGTTTTGGCGCGCAGACTCATCAGCTTTTTGATGGCTTCGCTGGTGCGCCCTTTAGCCCGAGCTTCGAGGTACTTGCCCAGCTTGATCAGGGTGATGATGACTGCTGCGGTCTCAAAATAGACATGACCCTCGAGCCAGCCAAAGACGATGGGCAGGGAGTAAAAATATGCCGCCGACGTGCCCATGGCAATCAGCACGTCCATATTGGCTGTCCGATTGCGCAAAGCCTTATACGCCCCCAGATAGTATTGCCTGCCAACATAGAACTGCACCGGGGTAGCCAACGCCAGCATCACCCAATGCATCCAGGGGGCGTGCGCCCACATCCCCAAAAGCCCCAGGTCGCGACCCATGGCGAGCAAAAAGAGGGGGACGGTGAAGATTAAACCGATGATCAAGAACCGCTTTTGCTCATCTATCTCCGCCTGGCGCGCCTTCTGTTCGGCGTCTTCAGCCTCGCCGCCGGTCTCGACTGCCTCGAAACCGGCAGCAAAGACCGCCCGGCGCAGGTCTGCCTGGCTGACCACGGTGGGGATGTACTTGATGCGAGCATGTTCACTGGCAAAATTCACCTGAGCATCCAGCACACCCTCTAACTGCTGCAACGCCTTCTCCAGACGGCGGGCGCCGTTGTCGTCGCTCATACGCCGCACCAGCAAATCCGCCTCGCCGGTTGCCACATCGTAGCCGGCGCGCTGAATGCGGGCGATGAAGTCTTCCACGCCGGTCAGAGTTGGATCGTATTCGATGGTCGCCCGCTCCGATGAAAGGTTGACCGAGGCGAGCTGTACCCCATTCACTTTCTTGAGGTTCCGCTCGACCGTCGCCACACAGTTGGCGCAGGTCATGCCTGTCACGGGCAGGGTTACTTGCCTGGTCTCAGCCATACTATCTCCCATTACCGATAATCCCGTCAAGCCAGAGGTTCATCCCGGCGTCAATTGACCTGTTCCAGGATGCCAAAGCAGAGGAACGACCTTTAATTGGCGGCGGGGTAATTAATTTCCGCCAACAACGCCTTGATTTTCTCCTCGGACGCAGGCGCATCAAAGGTGATGGTGGCGGTTTTGCTTGCCTGGTCAGCCACCACCGACTTCACGCCTTCAAGCTCGCTGACCTCGCTTTGAATCGTGTGAACGCAATGCCCGCAGGAGATATTGGGAATAGAATAAGTAACAGTAACGTCAGACATATCAGCCTCCATGGATAAAATTAGTTTCTCAGCCGGGTAATGAAAGGCTGGAATCAACCCGTCAAACCTTGTTCGCCATCTCAAAGACATCTGAAATTTCTTTGAGGACACGCTCGCGCTCATCCGGGTCGTCGCCGCGCAAAGCCGTTGTCAGGCAGGAATGCAGGTGCTCGTCCAGAATCGAGTTGCTGATTTTGTTCAAAGCTGCCTGCACCGCCTGAATCTGGCGGATGATCTCGATGCAATAGACGTCTTCTTCGACCATGCGCTGGATGCCGCGGATGTGTCCTTCCACAGTTTTCAAGCGGCGTAAAGCATCTGCATGCTTCATACAACCTCTCTTTATCTCTATCCCCCCCCAGGGGGGAGGGGTGGAGATATTATATCTAAGGCGATGAAGTTTGTCAATATCTCGGGAGGCATTTCTGGAGGGGCAAACTCATCGGCGGGAATTAATCCAGCATCACCCCGCCGTGCTTAATGCCCTGACTATCTCTTCGCCGGGCACAATCCCCTGCCACTCTTTGAGGATATTCCCCTGGGCATCCAGGATAAAGATGAGCGGCAGCAGGCGGTCTTTACTCAACGCCTTGAACAGACTGTTGCCGGGGTCTTCGATGTCCAGATAGACGAAGCGAATGCGGTCTTTATAACGACTCTCCAGCACAGTGACCACCGGCGCCATGCTGCTGCTCTCCGGCGACCAATAGGCAAAGAACATGACCAGTTGGGTCTGTCCTGAGACGATTTGAAAAGCGCGCGGGTCGGTTGCCTGGAGCCGACTGCGTAAAACACCGGGGGTGAAGGTCGGCACTTGAGGCGCAGGGACGCCGGTGCCCGTGGGCGACGGGGCGGGGGCGGTTGCCCCCGGACCAGGGTACTCGGGTCTGACGGTTGGCTGAGGGATGGGTTGGGTGACCGTTGGAGCTGAAGTTCCGCCAGGTGGAACCGGGTAAGGCGAGGTTGGACTGGGGAATAAGGTCGAAG
>JBBIPD010000216.1:0-5733 GCA_037443025.1 Chloroflexota bacterium | reverse complement strand
TGTGCAGGTTGATGCGCCGAGAACGCTTATACAGAACTGACCGGCAATGTGAACCAAAAGGTGCTGCCGCTTTCCAAAGTGCTCTCTGCGCCAATCCTGCCTCCCATCAGCTCAATCAGCCTGGCGGATAGATACAAACCCAGACCCCATCCGTGTTGCTCGCGCACGCTCACGTCCTCTGAGCGGAAAAACGGGGTGAAGAGCTTCCGTTGGTCCTCAGGGCTGATGCCAATGCCTGTATCCGTCACATCCACCCGGAGCATTTCGTTGATGGGATATGCCCGAATGCTGATTCTGCCCCCTTCTGGGGTGTACATGCTGGCATTGCGCAGCAAATTGGTGAACACCTGGGTCAGGCGATTGGCGTCTGCCCAGACCATTGGAAGCTGCTCGATTCGCGAAACCTCAACCTTTTGTTCTTTGTACTGCAGCAACGGCTGTAAGGTCTTCAGGGCGATTTCCAGCTGGTCTTTTAGCGAAACCTGCTCGATTTGAAGCCTCAAACGACCGGTTTCGATGTGGGAGATATCCGATAGGTCAGAAAGCAGGGCGGACATACGGTCCACGTTGCTCCGGATGGTCTCTAAAAAGCTGAGCTGCTGTTCGTTTACCGGACCAACTGCAGCCTGGCGGAGAAGGTCTGTGTAACCTTTGATTGCGGTCAGGGGCAGGCGAAGTTCATGCGTCACCACAGAGACAAAATGGTCTCGCTCTTGTTGAGCGCGATGCAGTTCCTGTTGTAGTTTTTCCTGGTCGCGCAATATCGCCTCGGATAACTCATCCAGGGCGCGATACGCCTGCTGCAGATTATTCATGCCCTCCTGGGCGAGATCGTTCGACTCCAATTTCAGCAACGCCGCCTGAAGTTGGCTGATTAATTCACTGGATGAAAGCTGCTGGTTTGGATTTTCCATAGGTCGTTGCTTATGATTGTTGAGATGGATTTTGGCTCTGGTAGTAGTCGCATAAGCTGGTAAGCGGGCAAAGTGAGCATTGAGGCTGCCGCGCCTGGCAGATTTCTCGCCCAAGGCGGATAAGGTTGAGATGAGCGGCGTAGTATGTTTCGGGCGGAAAAAGCTGCTCCATGTGTTGGTGAGCTTGTTCAGCGTTCATTTTCGAGGGGCGTAGACCAAGACGACCGGTCACACGATAGATGTGGGTGTCCACCGGAAAAGCAGGTTTGTCCAAAGAAAAGAGCAGGACGATCGCAGCCGTCTTTGGTCCCACGCCTTTGAACCTGGTTAACCACTTTCTGGCTTCGGTCACATCCATTTCGCTCAGGAAATTCAGGTTGAGATTTCCTGTTTCCCGGCTGATTTCGCGCAGCACAGCCTGGATGCGCGCTCCTTTCTGGTTTGCCAGACCCGCCGAGCGGATTGCGGCAATGACCTCTTCCTCTGGCGCATCGCGCACCGCCTCCCAGGTTGGAAACTGTCGGCGCAGGGAGTGATAGGCTCTATCTCGGTTGGCGTCGTTGGTGTTTTGGGACAGGATGGTTGACACCAGTTCGTCCAGCGGCGGTAGGGGATTCCGCCATTGGGGGGAACCGTAAAAATCCAATAACCTTTTATGGACGGATAAGGCGCGCTGGTCAAGGTCCATGTCAGTTCCTGCTATCTGTTGAGTGAAGCAGCAGGCGCTATGGGTTGCTGTTGAAATTCGAGCTGGAACCTGGAGTGAGCTTCTCCCACAAGCAGTTTGCGCCAGTTATGAAGGGGGAAAGATGGACCGTATTCAGATAGGCTTGCCAGCATCTGGGGGGATAAAGCCCCGATTTGACGCAGGACCTCCACCGCGACCGCTGGACGCACCTGCCCTCTTGGATCGCCAACAGAGCGGCTGTGACTTTTCAAATCGCCATCGGATATCTTGATTGCAATCCCTAAACCGGGCGAATCAGGGGCTAGCGCTCCGGGCAATACCCCCAATATCTGGTAACCCTCAGCGCCGCCTTTCGAAATCACCAAACCTTGAGCAGTGGACATCAGATGGGTATCAAAACTGGTCGGTCCCCCAACCATAACCGGGTGGGAGGTCATCGCCTGGACGATTTTTTTGCAGGCGATCTTCCGGGTTGCGGGGAGGCTGGGTTGAGCGCCCTCGGGATCGCAGAGGCGCGCCACAGCCAGGGCGGCGTTGTATAGAGGGACGGCATAGTTTGGCGCGGAGCAGCCATCTATGCCTGAAAAGACCTGCTCTTCTGCCAAGCCAGACATTTCAGCAAACACCCGGAGGATTGCCCGCTGAACCGGATGCTCAAGATCGAGATAGTTCTGGGTGGGCGCGTTCAACATGCGGGCGTAAGCCAGCATACCGGTGTGCTTGCCCGAGCAGTTATGGCGATTAGGGGTTGGCTTTTCTCCTCTTTCCCGCAGCGCTTGTTCGGTCTGCCTATCAATGGGGGGGTGGACTCCGCATAGCAAGTCAGCTTCAGCGATGCCTGTTTTCGCTTGCAGCCCTACCAGTACTTCGAGGTGCTCATCGGTCCCTGTGTGCGAAGCGCAAATCAGGGCAATTTCTGCCTGAGATAGCCTGTAATACTCCTGCCCGCCTTGCTCTATGAACGGTAATGCCTGGAATGGTTTGGCGGATGACCTCAGATAAGTGGTGGTTTGCGGATCGGCGTAAGATGCAATCAAACGACCGGTGGGGTCCACAACCGCAATGGCGCCATAGTGGATGGATTCGACAATCCTTCCCCGAGTCAGTTCAAAAATGGGCAGATACGGCTGGTCGGTCATCAGCAGAATTTGGGGTCGAGAAGATGGGTTCCCAATTGGTTAATCAAGATTGACCTCGATCTCACTTTGCTCAATCGGGTTTTGGGGATGGAACTGACGATTATAGAACTGATACAACCCGGCGCGCAGGCGCTGAGCGTATCTTTCATAATATTCGGGCGGGAAGTCCAAGTCGCTTAGAAGTTTTGGTATCAGATCTTCGGTCATCTCTGGGGAGGCTTGTTTAGCTGCCAGGCGTTCGATTTGCCTGGCGATTTTTTTGAGATGATTCGCCTGAGCGCGGATATCTTCGCGGGTGATGATGCCATCCCGTCCGCTGACGATGATGTAATCTTTGTAGGAAGTATAGAGCAAATCCAGCGTCTCCAACCAGACTTCCAGTTCGGCGTTATCCAGGAAGGGAGGTTGGTTGGGCACAACCGCGTCCCCGATGAAGGCAATCTTCTCCTCTGGGATGAGCACCCAGATTGCCCCAGGCGTGGGTCCGGGGTGATGTTCGAGCACCACCTCTGCCCCGCCCCAGTGCAGGGTCATTCGATCGGTGAAGGTGATATCGGGAGACGCCCAACGAGTGCCAATCACATCGTTATATGTCTCCCAATCGGCGCCGCTCTCGATGGTCTGACCCTTAAAAATCAAGGGGCGATTGCGGTACACCTGGGCGGTTTTTTGGTGGGAGATGATGGTGCATTCCATTGACCTTGCCCCAAGGGTGCGGTCAAGGTGGGAATCGAGGGAGATCATCACCCGGTTTGTCCCACCCCGCAGGCTCATTAACGCCGAACGCCAGGAGCGGGCATCTTCCGAGCGGAGAGGGGCGTCAATCAGGATGGTGCCATTGGAATAGACCAGCGCTCCCAGGGTTACCCCCAGATAGATATCTTCGTAATAAATTCCTTGTTTGATCTGATGCATAAGAAACCCGGTAATTAAGATTGAGTTGTGACAGATCCGTCGGGTGTGGGCGCTATCGGGAGGGTGAATTTGAAACAGGAACCCCCCTCTTCTGGGCTTTCCACCCAGATTCTACCGCCATGTTTTTCAATTGCCAGTCGGCAAAATGCGAGACCCAAGCCCAACCCTTTGGGTCCCTCCTCTGGGTGCAGGCGGGTGAATTTCTCGAAGATTCGTTCGCGATCTTCAGGGGGGATGCCCGGACCGTTATCCTGGACCCACATGACGACCTTATCTTCTTGCGCCTCTGCGCCGAGGAGGATTACGCTCTCGCTGGGGGTGTATTTGAGGGCGTTTTCCAACAAGTTAATGACAACCCGGCGGATCATGTCCACATCCACCCGGATTGTGGGCATCTCCAGAGGCACCTGGTTGAGCATTGCTTGGTTTTTATTCTCTGCGATGATAGAAACGGCTTCGATTGCTTCAGAAACGATTTGGGCAGGCGTCGCTTCCGCCAGGTTGCTGATGGGTTGGTCAGCCTCCATGCGGCGCATATCCAACAGGTTATTGGTCAACCGCTGAATTCTCTCGGTGGAACGGATGGCGATTTTGAGCAGGGATTTCTTGGTCTGGTCTGCATCCTCTGCCATCAGCGTTTCCAGCACGTCCAGACTGGAAACGACGTTTGCCAGGGGCGATCTCAGGTCATGGTAGATCATGGAGAGCAAATCGTTCCGCATATTGTCCAGGTTTTTGCGTTCGGTAATATCGCGTAGAATCCACTGCAAATGAGGGATGCCTTCGATATTCACCTCTCTTGCGTACACCTGAACGGGCACCTGGCTGCCTGAATGGGTTTGGAGGGTGGCTTCGTAGGATAGCGTCTCTCCCATTGAGAGGTTTGCGTAGCGCGGTCCAACGGTATCTTTGTCCACAAAATTCAGATGATCTATTGTCATCTGGAGCAAGTCATCCGTGTGGACTCCAATCAGTAACGCTGCCTGGCGGTTCGCCTCGAGAATGCGCCCCTCCCAATCTGTGATGAGGATTGAATCGATGCTATCCTCGAACAGCTCGCGATAGCGTTGATGAGCGGCTTGAAGGCGCTCAAAGAGTTGGGCGTGTCGGATGGCGGTGCCAGCCAGGCTGCCAATACCGGTAAGGACAAGCAGGGCGTCTGGGTCGAAATTCCCCTCTAATGGGTTGAGCGCCTCCAAAACCCCAATAACCTGCCCCCGGGAGCGGATAGGGGCGCAGGCAATCGCCTTGGTTTCGTAACCGAGCAATTGATCCACTCCGGGATAGAACCGGTTGTCTTTGCTTGTGTCTGGGACGATGATGCCGCGACCCTCTCGGGCGACCCAGCCCGCCACCCCCTGACCGATGGGCAAACGCAACCCGACAATCTCCTGGCTCTTGGGACCGGTGGAGGCGCGGAATACAAGCTCCTTCCCGCTGGGGTCTAACAGCGCCAACGAGACCACCGCTACCCGCAGCGCCTGGCTGATTTGTTCCAGGATGCGCAGCAATACATCGTCTAATTTGAGGGTGGCTGTGATGGTTGCCGCGCTCTCCGCCAGGGCGGTCATCACCCGCGCCTGGCGCTGGCTCTCGGCGTATAACCGTGCGTTCAATACAGCCACTCCTGCCTGGTCAGCAATCGCCTGGACGAGCGCCAGATGCTCTTGGGTGAAAGTTCCCGGTTTTGAATGAACCAGGGTCATCACGCCGATGAGCTGATCGCGGGCAGAGATTGGGGCGCTGACGGCGGATTTTGGTCCGGTGCGATTCACCTCATCGTCCGGGCGGCGGAGCCAGCGCTCATCCCGGCTTGTGTCTGGAATCAACACGGCTTGATTGTGGCGGAACACCCATCCCGCCAGACCGCGGTCGAATGTCTCCCGCAATTGCTGGGTGGATTGCTCCTGAATTCGCTCTCCGATTGCCAGCGCCGATTCAATCGGCTGACCGTTAGCGTCCAGGACGATGATGCTGCCGCTGCTCGCCCCGACGTTTTTCATTGAAAGGAACAAGACGCGGTTCAGCACCGTGCGCAAATCGAGCGCTGCGGCAAGCTCACGGCTGATGTTGTACA
>JBBIPD010000215.1:0-5747 GCA_037443025.1 Chloroflexota bacterium | reverse complement strand
GAAACGAGCCCTGCCGGTTGGCGACGAAGGTCAGGCGCGCTGTCTGCCCCGGATCGGAAGTGGTTCCCAGTTTGTACCCATCAATGGATAAACCATGCACCACGTCTGTAGAGAGCAGCTCGATGGTCACCCGGTCGCCGGGATTGACGGAAATCACCGCTGGGCTATAGGCAAACCGGCTGGCTTCGATCTGAAAGGTTCGCTCGACCGGTTTTATTGTGCCAATTGGCATGGGTAGGACCAAAATCAAAAGAGCCAGACCCGACAGCGCGAGCCATCGCCAGGTTATGGACCACTTCACAACGGTTTCTCTGTTCATGTGTCGCTTTTCACGAGATTATTCAAGGCATGTTGGAGGGACCGTATTGGGAATAAATCTGGTCCACGTAAGCTTTGATTTCGAGCGCCGTCTTGCCTTGCTGGTGCAAACGCATGGCGTCCTGCGTGATGTCCACGCAGATGGAGCAGCCCAGGGCATGTGTGTCGAAGGTAATCTTGCCATCAGCCTCAACGGCGGAGACGTAGCAGGAGTAATTGGAAGTATGCCCCATTGCCCCACAGCCGCAATAGCACGGGATCTGCTTCATCAACTCTGGATTAGCCACAATAAATAGATAAGCCTGCTGGACAGCCACAGGCGCATTTTGCACCTCCAAGGGCATGGCGTCGAGGGATGCGGTTACCCTGTCAGCATTCTCAGCAGAGGATTCAACATTACAAGAGGTTAATAAGCCAGACAATGCAACCAACACAATCGAGAACGGCAGGGATAATCGGCAAACGGTTCGAGGCATGGGTTACATCTCCAAAAATGTGTGAATTTCAAAGATTATATAAAAGGCAGCCTGTGACAGTTAGCGCAATCTGACGCGTTCGCTCGTAACCAGAATCGCCTATAGATGGGCAAAATGGCGCGTTGTCGAAGGGGCTACGTGGCGGATGACAAACCGAACGTTAGAGGTTACGATTGAAATGCTTACACAAATTTCCCTTGAAAGAAATTGGGAATGCCCACCAGGGGATGCTGAGCGGACTTAACCAATCGTCTCATGCGACGCCGGGATTGCTACGATTCCCTGGTGAAATGGTGTAAATCAGGAGGCAAAACAAACGTGAAGGCGTATTCGAAAGCAATGTTGAAAAGAACCGGGTTGATTATGATTGCCGGGATTTTGTTAACCGCCTGCGGTTTATTATTGCCAATGCGTTGGGATAACAGGCGGGTTCCCGAGGCGCTTTGGACAGGGAATAGTTTCGCTTTAAATGGTGAACGGATTTATTTCACTGCTACGAACGAGCAAGGAGAGCTGATCCCTTATGAGGGTGGACCAGCATTCGGAATGATGATGATGCAGGACCGGTTAGCTTGCGTCTCCTGTCATGGTCCGGATGGGCGCGGCGGCACCCATATCATGCACATGCAGGTGATGGACGCCCCTGACATCCGCTACCAGGCTCTCAACAGCGAAACCGGTGAACATGATAACCGCGAAGATGGAATGGAGCACCCCCAGGGCGAATACAACCTCGTTACATTCCGCCAGGCGGTAGTCGAAGGGAAACATCCAGATGGGGAGGTGCTGAGCGAGGACATGCCCCGCTGGAAAATGAGCGACGAAGACCTGTCGGCGCTTTTCGAGTACATAAAATCCTTGCCGTAAGAATTTTGGTGCAGATACACTTCGGATTGTTATCCGGCTCCCTTGGTCTCTTTACAGTCTCTTGAGCGGGAATCGGTTGGATTCCGGCGATTTTATTTGGACCGCTTTTACTCTTTCCGCTAACTGTTGGGTGGATGCTTGGTTGGAGGATGGGTAATGACGCAGCCGGCGCTGGATCCTTTATCCTCAATCGTTGAAATTCCCTATTGTAATTCCTTCAAAAACGATTATAATTAAGATTGATTATGATTGATTGCGATTGATTATGGCGTCATTTAATGCCCTCTCCAGCTACGAGCGCCAGCGTGAACTCACCCGTCTCATCGGAAGGATGGGACGACTCTCTGTGGCGCAGATTTGCGAGCAGTTCAATATCAGCGAGGCAACTGCCCGCCGTGACCTGGAAGCGCTTTCCAAACAAGGTTCCATACAACGAGTGCATGGCGGTGCAATCCTTGTTCGCCAGGCAGCCCCAGAGGAACCCATCTTGCGCCGCAGTCACGAGCAAGAAGCTGAAAAAGAGCGCATAGGTCGTGTAGCGGCTGCCCTGGTACAGGATGGAGAAACCGTTTTTCTCGGTTCGGGTACAACCGTCCTGCAAGTAGCGCAGCACCTGGCAACTCGAGATATCACGGTTATTACCAATTCCCTCCCTGTGATCAACTTGATGTCCGGTAGAGAGAATATTGCCCTGATTGCGTTGGGGGGGATGTTACGCAATAGTGAGCTTTCTTTTATCGGTCACCTGACAGAGCAGGCTTTGTCTGAAGTACGCGCAGACAAAGTCATTATCGGAATTCGCGCCATCAGTCTGGATCACGGGTTGACCAACGATTACCTGCCCGAAACGCTGACCGACCGCGCCATCCTGAATGCCGGGCGTAGAATTATTATCGTAGCCGATCACACCAAATGCGGCGTAATCTCCACTGCTTTTGTCGCCCCGCTTACGGCAATCGACACTCTTGTCACCGACAATGAGACGGATACAGAATTCATCGAATCTTTGCGCGCACAAGGGATTGAGGTGATTGTTGCATAGGTGATGCCCCCATGCTACTCTCCGATTTTCAGCCAAGGTCCCAACTGGTGACCAAAACCACCATGGTCAATAAGCCGCGTTTCCCGGCGATTGATGCGCACAACCACCTGGGTGAATCCTTTGGGGGCGGATGGTTCAACAAACCTTTGCCAGAACTGCTGGAATTATTGGATGAAGTTGGTATTACTACGTTTGTAGACCTCGACGGGGGCTGGGGCGAAGACGTTCTGAATAAGCATCTCGAATATTTTAAAGCGAAAGCTCCCGAGCGTTTTCAGGTTTTTGGCGGTGTGGATTGGTCACAATGGGAAAACAAGGGGGAGAGATTTCCGGAATGGGCAGCAACCAGACTCCAGATACAAAAAGAACGCGGCGCGCAAGGGCTAAAGATTTGGAAGAATTTTGGATTGCACGTTCGCGATCATAAGGGCGACCTCGTCAAAGTGGATGATCCACGGCTCATCCCCATTTGGGAGACGGCTGGAGAACTTGGCTTACCGGTCATGATCCATGTGGCTGATCCGGTTGCTTTCTTTGAACCCGTGGATGCGACAAACGAGCGTCTGGAAGAGCTACAGGCGCACCCCGATTGGGTTTTTACCAGCCCACCTTTCCCTTCTTTTATCAGCATTGTTGAGAGCCTTGCCAATCTCGTCGCCCGTCATCCAAGGACAACCTTTATCGGCGCTCATGTGGGTTGTTACGCGGAAAACCTTGCCTGGGTTGGCGCGTTGCTTGATCGCTGTCCTAATTTCTTTGTGGATATCAGCGCCCGCCTCGGAGAATTGGGGCGACAACCCTACACTGCCCGGCGTTTCTTTCTAAAATATGCCGACCGCATCTTATTTGGCTCTGACATGGGACCAGACCCGCATTCCTATCGGATTTATTTTCGATTCCTCGAGACCGATGACGAATATTTTAACTACAGCACGGAAATAACACCCCAACAGGGGCGCTGGTACGTGCATGGACTGTATTTACCCGATGAGGTTTTAGAACAAATCTATTCAAAGAACGCCAGGCGTGTATTGGAGGTGGAATGACAATATCCTTTGAGGAATTTGCAACCTATCGTGAGATCAAATCACAAACCGAAGCCTGGGCACAGGCGCTTGCTCTGACGCGGGGTCTACAACTGCCAAAAGCTGAGAATTACGATCAGGTCATCTTCACCGGGTGTGGTTCAACATATTATCTCTCGCTTGCTTCGGCGGCATTGTATCAGGAACTCACTGGTCGAGTTGCCCGGGCTATCCCGGGCAGCGAATTACTGCTCAATTCGAGGACGATATTGTCAAACCAAAAACATTTGTTGGTGGCGCTCAGCCGTTCGGGGACAACAACAGAAACGGTTAAAGCGGTCGAAAAATTCAAGGCGGAAAAGCGTGGAGATGTCCTCGTAATTAGCAATTACAACGAACTTCTTTCACGCCAAGCCGATGTCAACATCGTGATTTCAAAAGGGCAGGAGAAATCCGTTGCGCAGACGCGCTCCTTCGCTTCGATGTACGTGGCGGCGGTGGGATTCTCGGCGCGAATGGCGGGTCGGAATGACTTGCTTGATGCTATGTCCTCCCTGCCAGAAACCGGTGAGCGCCTGATACAAAATTATGAGCCCGTTGCCCGTCAAGAAGGTGAGAATCTCGATTTCGATAGTTTTTACTTCCTCGGGAGCGGCATCCGCTATGGATTAGCCTGCGAAGTTAATTTGAAGATGAAGGAAATGACCCTCACCCACAGTGAGGCGTTCCACTTCCTGGAGTTCCGCCACGGTCCGATGAGCATGGTCAACGATAAAACCGTTGTGGTGGGACTTGTATCCGAGTCGAATTTCAGCCATGAGACCGCCGTTTTGAAGGAGATGCGCGCATTGGGAGGCAAGACGCTGTCGCTGGGCGAGTCGGGCACAGACATTTCTTTCAAATCTAGTATCCCTGAGAGTGTGCGCGGCGTTCTATATCTGCCCGTCTTGCAGCTTATGGCATTCTATCGCTCGTTGGCGAAAGGGTTAAACCCCGATAGACCAAATAATCTAGAAGCAGTCGTGAAACTGGATCTATGAGAGGAGGCGGTCTACCCAAGCACATTTTCAATATTCTGTAAGATATGTCCACTTTTGATCGATAAGGAGAAAAAAGATGAAAAAGCTGCTCATGTTATTAGGTTTATTGGCGCTGATGCTATCCGCATGCGGTGGCGGCGCTGAGCCAGCCCAGCCTACTGGAGGCGAAGAGCCTGCTGCGGCAACTGAAGTACCTGCTGTGGGAAAAACCACCATTCGGGTGTGGACACACCAGAACGATTCCTTCAACGCTGGCTATGAAGCCATGGCAGCGGAGTATATGGGCATGCATCCTGACGTCGAAATTGTTTTTGAGACCTTTGATTACGATACCTACATCCAGACTCTCCAAACCGCCCTACCAGCCAAAACCGAAGCTGACATCCTCCAAATGTTTGGCTCATGGGTCTGCTCTTATGCTGAAGGCGGCAATCTTGCCGAAATGCCGGCTAGCGTCATCTCGATGGACGATGCCAAAGCGCAACTGCTCAGTGCGCCCATCGGGGGTTATATCTGCAATGACAGGCTGTATGGCGTGCCGCAGGAATACAATATTGGATATGGCGCAGCGCTGCTAAATACCGCCATTGCAGAAGAAGTCGGCGCAACCAATTACCTGGACGGCTGGGCAAACTGGGATGAAGTCATTGAAGATGGGAAGAAAATGGCGATTGTGCAGGACGGCGTGATGACCCGTGCTGGTCTGAACTTTACCGGCTCGGATGGTATCGCCACCATGTTCCACTCTGTATATCTTCAAAATGGTGGGCAATATCTGCAGGATGGCGTGTACACCGTCAACACACCTGAAGGTGTCAAGACGCTCGAGTTGATGAAGCGCCTGGTTGATGAAGGTCTGGTAGATCCGGTGCTCTATAACGACGAGGAGAACTGGGTTGGCGACTCGTTCTTTGCCGAAACCAGCGCCATGGGTTTGGTCGGTCCGTGGGCAATCCCCGAATACAGCGGTGATTATGAA
>JBBIPD010000214.1:746-5885 GCA_037443025.1 Chloroflexota bacterium | reverse complement strand
TTGCTTTATGCCCGAGACGAGTTGTTAGAATATTGCCAGAAACATGGCGTCCCGGCGATTGCTTTCAAGGATATGCGGGATGTGATATCGAAGTGGCAAGAAGGATGAGATTTCTCCTCAGCGCTCGTTTTATTTCCTTCGGGCGACGCCTTTTTGGTCTTTTGCCTTCGCCTCCAATATCAGGCGGACGGGTAAGCGGGCGAGAATCCCAAGCAGAAAGCTGCCCCCCCAGGCAAGGACGACGATGACCAGTATCCAGAGCCATGGATAACCTTGCTGAAAGAGGGCGTAGGCGAGGAGAATATACGCCGGGTAGGTCAACCAGACCAGGAGACTGAGATAGCGATACAGGGGGCGGTGGAAATAGAACTGAAACAGGCTTTCGAGCAAGACCAGAGCAGCCACGCCGGCGATGATCCCGATGCGCAGATTGACCAGCCAGGTGAGTGCAACAAAGATCAACACGGCGACATCATGGGGCACCGCCTGCCATCCCACCCTTTCCTGCTGGTACTGTTTTGCGTCAATCACCTGCGCCACAACATCATCAAACTCGGCTTGGTTGAGGCGAGGAAATTGCGCCTGCAGTCTGGCTTTTTCCCCCGGACTCAAATTCATCAGGTCCCTGAGCTTGTAATCAAACAGGAGCCGGGCGAGGTTTCTACCCATTTCGGTGCGGGCGTCGCTCTGGGAATGTCTACTCGGCATACAAACCCTCCATAAATCGGGGACGAATCCTTATACGGGGGACTCAATCCAATACGCCAGGTTTTGCGGCTTATCCGGATTCAAGCCTAAAGTCAGGGCGCGGTAATATGCCATATATTGCACGGCAGGCAAATAGAGCGGCAAGCGAGCCAGTTCGCTCAAACCGGAGTTCAATTCGAGTAAATGAGAGGTATATCCAGGCAACGCCTTATCAGCGCGCTCGCATATGCCCCAAACGATTCCGCCGAGAGCATGCATATCTTTCACAAAGGCGATTTCGGGTTGGAAGGCGGTGTCCGACATAAAAACCGTCACCAGCATCTGCGAGCTTACGTTGGATTGGTGACCGTGACGGAAGTCGAACATCGGATAAGCGTCGGCGGGCTGTAAGGTCATCTCCTTGATTTTGAGCTGACTCTCGCGAGCGCAACCGAAGAGGGGACCGTTGCCTGTAAAGGCATAGCGACTCAGGGTGGTATCTTCGCCAATCCGCTTGCCCAGCGCATGATATTCCTCCTGGTTTGCCTCGAAAACCTCAGGCAGAAGGTAAAGCTCTTCGAGGAACGCGGCGTCTCTGGCGACAAGGGCAGTGATCACCTGAACAGCCAGGATCATCCCGGTGAACGAGCGGGTGGTGGCTACGGATCGCTCGCTGACAGGGGCAAGGATAAGAGCCATATCGCTTCTCTGGGCAAGCGGGCTTTCGGCAGTGCAGGTGATACCCAGGGTAGGAATCCTGTTTTCACGGAAAAACTCCAGGCTGCGCACCACCTCGCTTGTTTTTCCGGAACGCGAGAGCAACACTGCCAGGATTCTCTTCCCGGAGGGCAGGAACGCCTCTGGATAAAGATAGGTCTCTGCGGCGGGGATGGCGCGGGCAAAGACGCCCGTTGCTTTCTGGAAAAGAGGGGCGGCGCTGAAGGAGGCGTTTAGACCGGAGCCGCAGCCGGCGAAAATCACCGCCTCGACGCCTCTGAAAAGCTCGCCAATCGCCTGGCGTTGGTGGACGATGAGCGGAATCAACTCAGACCAGCTTTGACCCTGGCTTTGGATTTCTTCATAAATATCGTATCCGGTTTTATAATCAGACATATCACCCTTGATGATCAATTGACCGATTGTTTTGGTTCAAGCCAGACAAATCAAGCCTGGCAGGTCGTTGGTTGTGTGAGCCAGAACCGAAACGATTCAACCTGACCTGATTTGCAAAGAGAGGTTATATGGCAACAACCTTATTTTATTCCAATATCCTTACCCCTACAGAGAGAATTTACCCCGGGACCGTGGTCATTTCGGATGAGGGGAAGATTGCCTATGTGGGTTTAATGGAGGCTGCGCCAGATATGCCCGGAAAACGCCTGGACCTGCGCAACCTGACCGTTGCCCCCGGTTTTATTGACATCCATGTCCATGGCGGAAAAGGCATCACTTTCGGAGAGACCGGAAACGCCGCCGAAGAGCTGCGGGCTTACTCGGAATGGGTCGTCAGCACGGGCGTGACCGCTTATCTATGTTCTCTGGCAGCGCCGAACGCCGAGGCGCTGGTCGAGCTGGTCAGCCGGTATGTTGCAGCGATGAAAGCCGGAGTCCCTGGCGCAGAGCCGCTTGGCATCCACCTCGAAGGTCCATTTATCAGCAAAGAGAAGAAGGGGGCTTTTAATCCGGATTGGCTGCGCATGCCATCTCTTGAGGAAGCCGAGGCAGTTCTGGCTGCCGGCGAAGGTTGGATTCGGCAGGTTACCATGGCGCCTGAGTTGCCCAACGCCGAGCAGCTAGCCTCCAAATTCCGAGAGCAGGGGGTGGTCGTCTCCCTTGGGCACACCAACAGCGACTATGAAACCGCCAGCGCTGCGCTCAGGGGCGCTTACACCCATGTGACCCATACCTTCAACGCCCAGAGCGGATTTCATCACCGCAAACCCGGCGTATTTGGGGCAATCCTGGCTTCGGATGGCATCACCGCCGAACTGATAGCAGATACGATCCACGCCCATCCAGGGGCGATGAAAGTCCTGCTGCGCTGTCTGGGCAGCGATCGGGTCGCTCTGATTACCGATGCCATGTCGGGGGCGGGGTTGGAAGACGGGGAATACAACCTGGTGGGGCAGGCGGTTACCGTCAAAGACGGGAAGGCGACCCTGGCAGACGGCACCATCGCTGGCAGCACAGCCACCATGAACCAGTGCGTTCGCAACGCCTACCGCCTGTTGGGCGTGTCGCTTGCAGAGGCGGTCAAGATGGCTTCTCTGGTGCCGGCGCGGGCGATGGGCTTTGCCAGCCGGATGGGCAGCCTGGAGGTCGGCAAAGACGCCAACCTGACCGTCCTGGACAAGGACGGTGAAGTGCGCCTGACCATCGTGAAAGGCAGACTGGTTTACTCTAATTTATAAACCTCTCCGCCCGCTTTCGCCGAGAGATAAACGGCTTCCACGACCTGCTGCACCCGGGCAGCGGAGCGGAAGTTGTTGGTTGAGGGTTTGTTTTCGGCGATGTTCAACAACAAGTCGGCTTCGGCGGCAAGGTGGGCGTTGGTCATCATCCCCTGGCTGTACTTGGAGGTGGGATAGATTTGCTCGATGGGTCGCTCGCCAGATGGCGCGGGCAGGCGACCCAATCCACTAAGCCATTCGCCTTTTTGCAGGCTGTAGTAGAACACGCTATCCGGGTTGCTCTCACGGTAAATCAATGCGCCGCGGCTGCCGTATATTTCAAAGCCCGATTCCTGGCTTGCCCCAGCCGCCAGGCGCGTCACCTCGATCACCCCTGTCGCTCCGCTGAGCAATTCCAGGGTGCATAACGCCCAGTCGTCCACATCCACCGTCTCGCGCTCGAGGCTTCCCTTGCTTACCGGTCGCTCGGAGATGAAGGTGCGAGTTTGCGCGCGAACCGCCCTGACCCCGCCCAGGATGTACATGGCGAGATCCACCAGGTGAGACCCCAGGTCGGCGAATACCCCGCCTCCCGATTGCGAATGCCGCAACCTCCAGGACATGGGTCGGTTGGGATCGAGATAACCCCCATGGAACATGTGACCGCGAAAGTTGAGCACTTCGCCGATTTCGCCCGCCTCCACCAGAGTTTTCATCTGTCTCACGGCAGGCAGGTAGCGCATTACAAACGCCACCTGATTGATCACGCCCGCTTTCTCCGCCAGGTCTGCCATCAGGCGCGCCTGCTCATAGGACATGGCAAGCGGTTTCTCGCAATAGACCGCCATGCCTCGTTCCAGGGCGCGCCGACATTGCTCCAGGTGCAGGTAATTCGGAGTGCAGATATCCACCACATCCAGCGGTTGGGCGAAGAATTCATCCGGCGAGGTGGTGCATAATTCGAAGCCGGCGGCTTGCATCGCCTCCTTCTCGCTTTCCAGTTGCGAGCGGAGCACTGCGCTCAGGTTTGGCGCCGCCCCAAGCTGACCCAGGCATAGGGGCATATCGCGATAGGCGACGGTGTGGATTTTGCCGATATATCCGAAACCGATCAGACCGACGTTGATGGTTCTCATTTCATGGACTCCTTGCGCAGATAGCTGAGATTGTCTTCGAGTCAAGTGAGGGGATAAGTTCACGCGGTATCTGTCGTGAGTCGCATCCCTCGAGACCAATCTTGGCACAAGTTGGGGCGGGCGTCAAGTGGCTGTTCCGACTAATACTCAGCCGGAGTAAAATAGGATTGCCCCATGGTTTTAGTTCGATTGCTTACAAGCTACATTGACTTACGTACTTTATCGAAATCAGGAGGCGTTTATGACGATGTCAGTGGCTGTCATTGGTCTGGGGGGAATCGCTCAAAAGGCTTATTTGCCCGTGCTCTCAGCGTGGAAAGATATCGAGCTATCCTTATGCACCCGCAATCCAGACGCTTTAGCCGAGATTCAGGCTCAATACCGCGTTGGTCGCGGCACAACCAGCCTGGAGGAGCTGAAAGACCGGCATCCCCAGGTCGCCCTTGTTTTGACTCCCTCGACCACCCATCGCGAAATCATCGAGGGCTTGCTTCTGGCAGGGGTGGACGTGTTCGCCGAAAAGCCTCTCACACTGACCCTGGAGGAGACGCGTTACCTGGCTGAACTGGCTGATCGTCTGGGCAGAATCCTGATGGTGGGGTTCAACCGGCGTTTTGCGCCTCTGCATCGCTTGGCTCGCGAGCTTTGGGGGAATCGCCCGCTGCAGATGGCTGTGTTTCAAAAAAATCGCAGCAGCGCCTATCATCCAAACCTGTATCAAAATTATATAGATGACACCATCCACATTATTGACCTGTTGCGCTTTTTCTGTGGGGATGGAACCGCGACCTGTACCAGCTTTCAGGTTGAAAACGGCAAACTCATCGGCGCGGCGAGCACTGTGGTTTATGATCATGGCGGCTACGGCTTGGTGCTGACCAGCCTGCAGGCGGGTCGCTGGTATGAACACTACGCGCTACACGGTG
>JBBIPD010000214.1:472-717 GCA_037443025.1 Chloroflexota bacterium | reverse complement strand
TTGGTCACCGAGCAGGAACAAAGGGTGTGGGAGGAAGCATACGCCTCTGCCTGGATGACAACCTTGAAAGCGCGGGGTTTTGTGGATGAGATTGCCCACTTCTTCGATTGTGTGCAATCCAGGGCTCAGCCGCAAACCTCCGCCTGGGAAGCTTACAAGACCCAATTGCTACTGGAAGAGATGGTCAAAGTTACCAAGGAGCCAAAATGACGAAACGCTAGTTGGAGGCAAACGCCTCTGATTTT
>JBBIPD010000214.1:0-452 GCA_037443025.1 Chloroflexota bacterium | reverse complement strand
CGATGACCCCGGCGGAACTCATCGAGAGTATTCGCCTCTCAGAGGGCAGGGTGGTGTTGGCGGAGGTGGTTGCCGCCTCGCCGCCGCTGGTGGATAAGGTATCGAACGTAGAGCTGGCAGCGGGTATGGGGGCGGATATGATCTTGCTCAATCTGTACGATGTGACAGCCCCCTCGGTATGCGGTTTCCCCGACCAGGGTGAAGCCGCTCCCGGCGCTACCCCGCACTTTGGGAAGTACTCCCTGGGACGTGGGGTGACCCTGAAGATGGTCAAGGATTATATCGGGAGACCGGTGGGGATTAACGGAGCCAATCGAAAAGCCTCAGGCGCGCAACCTCCAGGGCAGGCTGGCTTCTGCTCAGAACGCCCTGGCGGCGCTGGAGGAGGGCGCGGATTTTATCGTCCTCACCGGCAACCCGTACACCGGGGTGACGACAGCCGGGCTGATACG
>JBBIPD010000213.1:0-5925 GCA_037443025.1 Chloroflexota bacterium | reverse complement strand
CAGCTGGTTGTTAAGTTCATATAGCCAGCGGTTCTCGATCAGCTTCGATAACGGAAGAGGTTCTTTCAAGCCGAAGAGCGGGTTGAACTGGATGTATATCTGGTCGTTGGGGGGCGTTCCCGGGGGAACATTGACATCGAAGGCGATGCTTCCCGCCCCCCCAGCTGACCAGCTCTGCACGGTGCCCTGAATCACGGTCGCCTGATCTGGCACAATCAACTGGCGCAGGGTGTTGCCGGGGAGCTTCTCGGCGTTCCAGAAACCGTCTCCCATGGTGTACAGATAGCGGATATCCGCCCCGGCGGGGAGGGCGAGGCTCAGGGTGTAACGAAAATCCGGCAAGGGGGTCATCACCGGCGCCCGGTTTGCCAGGACGCTGAACCCGCCGGACAAATCGGCGAAGGTGTTGCCAAGCTGAAACAGGTTGCCAGCCAGGCGCAGCGGCACCGCCGGGGTGGTGTTCTCCGGGGCTTTCAATTCGAAGGTGACTTGCACCAAAGGCGCCGGAATCAGGCTGAATTCCGCCAGGGTTCCTGAATCGGCGGCGACCAACGCGCCCTGCTGAAAAGTCCGGTAGGTGCCATCCAGGGCGTACCCCACCAGGTTGTGCGTCCCCGGCGGCAAGCCCTCGATGAAGAACGTCCCATCGGCGGCGGTCAACGCCTGCGCCCCACCCACTGCCACCAGCAGGTTGGGGATGGGTTCCTGGGTGCGGGCGTTGAGGGCTTTGCCCATGATGCGCCCCGAAGGTCCATCGAAGGTGGTATCCGTCCAGCGGCTGACCACATCGTTCACGCTCCCCGGGGCGCTCACGTAATACAGGCGATAGCGCACCTGCCTGCCATCCGAAGTGTGCTCCTCCATGGGGGCTTCGGGCGTCTGGCGGGTATAGCGGTACTTCACCACCGAACCCAGGGGGAACGCCAGGCTGGCGACGTAATGGGTGGCGTCCTCCTCTTCCATGGGGGTTGCCTGGGCGCTCAGCGCCAGCCCGCTGACCTCCTCCACGATGTTGATAAACACCGGCTGATTGGGCGGGGTGTTGGGGGGCGTTTCGACCCGAAACGTCACCTCGGCGTAAGGTATCGCCGCCGCCTGGGTCGCCTGCGGCGTTTCAGAGGATTGTTCCATCTGGGTCGGGGTCGGACCTGGCTTGGCAGGGAACTGGGGCAATGCGCAGGACGCCAGCAGCGCGGCAATCAGCGCCAAAGTCCACCAGCGGGCGGATTTCTGGGTTGGTTTAAGGATAGACTTCACACGTTCACCCCTGTCTGGATGATTTGCAGCAGCAGCTCCAGGTTCGGCACCCGGGCGACTGGCAGGCGGATTGGCGCCTGATTCTGAGGTTTGATGATGAGCATCCCGGCTTGCAGTGAAATCCCCTCTATCTCCTCCCAGGAAATCGTCCGCGGCGGTGCGCCCCTCGCCTGCAAGCGCAGTTCGTTGGGGGAGATGGAGAGAGAGCCAAAGTACAGCCGTTTGCCTTCTTTGAAAGCCTGGAGCATATCGGGCAGCAGGCGGGGGTACAGGTTGGCTTTGATGCGGGTTAACAACTCGGGCAGGTTTTCCAGCGAATCGTCCAGGTGGATGGGGGGGGCAACCGCCGGGTATAGCTCGGCTTTATGGCTGGCGCGCAGGGTCTTCCCCAGCAGGTGGGTCTCCACCGTCCCGCTGGCGACGCCCGAGAGCTGCCCCCAGAGATAGTCCTTGCGCCGTGAAAGGCGCAGGCGCAAGCCGTTCTGATGCACCGCCACAAAGCGCCGGGCGCGCCGCCAGCGCAGCCAGAGCAATATCAGCAGGATGAGCAGAGCGGCTCCCGCCAGCAGGTACCAGGGGCGGCTCCAGAAGCGCGCCGCCACCGGTCCATATTTCGCATAGGCGTATTGCGCCCGGTAGAAACCGTACCCCAATGGCGCCAGGACGCCCAACGCCCCCCAGAGCAGGAAGAGCTTGAAGCCGCGCCCCTGGAATGGACGGCAACGGTATATCGCGATTTGCGAACCGAGGCTCTTGCTGCGCTTGGTATCCGCCATAGTCGTGGTCTTCCAGAGCTTGATTGCAGTCACTCCAAAGTGGGCGCGTTCGCCCAACCCGAATCGAATCAACTCCCTGCCCAATGTGCAAGTGTCATGCCACGCGGCGGGGAAACCCTTCGGATGGGTGATTTAGACCGGTCTGAAATACAGGATATCCCGGATGTCTCCCTTGCGCTCAGCCGGGGGTTTCAGCACCGCCTCCACCGGCATCCCGATGTAAATCTCATCCGGGTCCACCTCGCCCAGAAAATGCACCAGACCGCCGTCCGCGATTTGGACGAAAGCCACCGGGCGGGGCATCTCCAGCGGGCTGCCGTCCAGGTCCACATAGACCAGGGTGAAGGTATGCACCTCGCCCTGGTTTCCCACCTCGCGCCAGTCGTTCAGTTCAGCCAGGCAGCGCTCGCAGAAAACCCGCCCCGGCACGTAGGTGATCTCACAGCGGGGGCAGCGGCTGCCCAAAATCTTGCCCTCATCCTTCAGGGCGCGGAAGAAACGTTCGCCAGCCAGCCCGTAGGTGTAGCGGCTGGTCACCGGCAGGTCGCCATACCAGGCTTGCGGGGCTTGGGGGTCTCTTTCCAACAGGCTCATCCTCACACCTCCACCGGTTTGAAATACAGAATATCGGTGATGGCTCCCTGGCGTTCTTCGACCGGTTTCCAGACCGCCTTCACCCGCATCCCCACTCGCACCGCCTGGGGGTCAACCTCGCCCAGCTTGTGCAGGATGCCGTGTCCCGGCGACGCCCCGTCAATCTCAATCACCGCGGGTATCTCCGGTTCGTGGATGCGCTGCACATCCCAGGTGACGTAGCACAGCGAGAAGGTGTTCACCGTCCCGCTATCCAGCAGGGGCAGGTATTCGTCCATGGGATGGAAGCACTGCTCGCACACCGTGCGCGGCGGGACGACTGTCTTGCGGCAGGTGGGGCAATACGAGCCGAGGATTTCACCCCGCTTCAGCCCCGCCAGATACGCCCCAATAGCCACGCCGGTATCCCAGGCGTATTGGGCGTTGAGCCGGTCATGGATGAACAGGACCTTGCCGCTCTCGAAATCGCTTTCGCTGAGTGCCGTCCCTGGAAAATGCTTGATCTTCGCTGTCATAATCGCCTCCTTCCTTTTCACCGCGGAGTACGCCGAGAACGCAGAGATATTTTTATATAAAACTCAGCGAACTCTGCGGTGAACATGTTTTAACGTCCCATGACGACCACGGTGCCGACCTGCATCAGGTCGCCCCAGGCTTGCGCCACGCCGCGCCGTGGATGCCCCGGCACCTGTCGCGCTCCCGCCTCGCCGCGCAACTGCCAGAACAGTTCGGCGATCTTCATCAAACCCGCCGCGGCGATGGGATTGCCCACCCCCAATAGCCCGCCGGAGGGGCAGATGGGCAGGTCGCCATCTCGCGCCGCAACGCCGTCAATATAAAGCTGCACCGCTTCGCCTCGCTCTGCCAGCTGCAAGCCCTCCAGGTGATGCAACGCCTTGTAATCGAACGGGTCGTAGGGTTCGGCAATGTGAATCTGCTTGCGCGGCTCGGTGACGCCCGCCATCTCATACGCCATGCGCGCCGCGTATTCCACATAGCGCGGGTAGGCTAAATCCCGATTGGTCCAATAGGCGGTGTCCAGATGCCAGCCCACGCCCTCGATCCAAACCGGTTTATCGCTCAGGCGCTTGGCGACATGCTCCGCCGCCACGACAATCGCCACCGCTCCATCGCTGACCGGGCTGACATCCAGGCGCTGCACCGGGTACGCCAGCACCTCTGAGTTGAGCACATCTTCAACCGTGATGTTGGCGTCGCCCAGCAGGGCGCAGGGGTGATCCGCCGCATTGCGCTTGTGCAGCACCGACACCCGGGCGATATCTTCTTTGGAGATGCCGTAGGTGGACATGTAGCGGTTCATCTCCAGGGCGAAAATCCAGAGCAGGTTCGGTTTCAAAGGGCGCTCGGTCGTGTGGTCAAAAATAGTGAGAAACGCCGCCTGGGCGTGGGGGTAGAAGCTGGACATTTTCTCCTCCGCCACCACCAGCGCCACATCGAACAACCCGGAAGCCACGTGGTACCAGCCCTGGATCGGCGCAAAGACCCCCGTGCCGCCGCCCACATAGGAGCGCATATAGGGTTTGCCCCAGGCGCCGGCGCCATCGCTCAGATACTCGCCCTTCATGTGCACCCCGTCGAAAGAATCCGGGGCAGTCCCCAGGCAAACCGCTTCGATGTCATCCAGGGTCAACTCGCAGGACTCCAACGCCATCTTCGCCGCTTCCCAGGACAACTCCTTGCCCGTCTCCAGGGCGCGGCGCACAAATTTCGTCATCCCCGCCCCAATCACCGCAACTTTTCTCATTCCCATGATTTCCTCCTTAATTCGCCAGGATTGCCACAGCGCCGCTGGTGGTGGGGACGCCGCGCCAGGATTGCACCAACCCAACCTCCACGTCCTGCAGTTGATGCGCGCCTGCCTCGCCCCGCAGTTGGAGCGTGGCTTCCAATGCCCGCATCAGTCCCGTGGCGTCCAATAGATGTCCCACGCCCAGGCTGCCTCCAGAAGCGTTCACCGGAAAATCCCCATCCGGATAGGTGACCCCATCCGCGGTCATCTCTCCCGCTTCGCCCGGGCGGCACACCCCGAGCGCCTCCAACGCCTGCAACTCTTTGAAAGCGTAGGTGTCATCCACCTCCGCAAAATCAACCGCCTCCAACGGGTTGCGGATGCCCGCCTGGCGGTAAGCCATCTGGGCGGCGGTGTAGATGTATGGCGCGCTGCCCCACTGACGGCTCTCCAGCGAGGCGGCGTCGTTGCACCAGCCCATCCCCAAAATCCAGATTGGCTTCTCCGAGAGCAGGGTCGCTTTCTCCTCCGAGGCAAGAACCATCACCACCGCCCCGTCCGCCTCCTGAGCGATTTCGCGCGCCCCCAGGGGGAACGCCAGCGGCGGACCTGAAAACACATCGTCCAGTTCCAGCTCCTCCGCGTAAGACGCCAGGGGATTTCTCAGCGCATTGCGCCGGTTCTTGACCACCACCTCAGCGCAATCTACCCGCGTGTTCTGCGATTCGAAGAGAAAGCGGTTCATCTCCAGACCGGCGACGAAGTGGGTGTTCAAGCGCAAAGGGCGGTTCAGCACCGGGTCCTGGGCGTAATAAACCACCTCCGGCAGGGTCAGGACATTGGATGCTTTGCTGTGACCCTCCACCGCCACCAGGTCGAACATACCGGTGCGGATCAGCATGTAAGCCGTCGCCAGCCCGTGCAGCCCGTCCCCGGCGATGGTATGCACTGGTCGCAGCGCCGCCCCCAACTGGTCGGGGGTGTACTCATCGAAGATGCTCGTGCCTTCGATGAAATCCTCCGCCACGGTGACGAAACTCTGCACATCTTTGCGCGGGTCCACCCCGGCGTCGGAGTACGCCCGCCGGGCGGCTTCGTAAATCATCTCTTTATAGGATTGATGGGGTGTGGTGGGTTTGAAGCCCGCCCAGCCCACGCCGATGATTGCAACCCGATCGCTCATCCATTGCCTCCTTTTCTATTTTCGGTTTTACTTTCGGGGAAACTGATTCTTGCTCTGCACACGCTATCGCCTCCACCGTTCTATGGGGTCGGTCGGAAATTCACCCCCGTTCTTTAGTTCGCCTGCGGCGGAGATGCCGCAGCCTGCGCCAGAATCCGCCGGGCTGCCTGGATCATCGGCAGTTCCACCATCTTGCCGTCCAGGGTGAAGACCCCCTTCCCCGCCGCCAGATGCTCCTCGTATGCCTGCACCAGCCGTCGCGCCCTGGCGATTGCCTCCTCTCCAGGAGTGAACGCCCGCTGCACCGGTGCGATTTGGTCCGGATGGATAATCTGCTTCCCGCTGAAGCCCATCTCGAAGGCGCG
>JBBIPD010000212.1:4869-5932 GCA_037443025.1 Chloroflexota bacterium | reverse complement strand
AGTTGCTGGAACGCTAGCATTCACCGAAAGATGGTTGCGGAGGGGAAGGGGTAACCGGCGTGAGGCGTTTTGGCTCTAGCCCGCGGATGTCTGGGTGATTGCTGGTACAGGTTGTGATAAGATTAACCTGTTTACTCACCGGAATCTCCTGATAAGTTCATCAACCTGGAGTATTTAATACCCCCTGAATCATGATTTCTCCGACGAAAAATCAAGAAATTGCAGTGGTTATCGCGGCATATAATGAGGGGGCGTTTATCGGTCGTGTTTTGAGCGTGCTGAGCCAGGTAGAGGCGGTGGACGAGATATTGGTGGTTGACGATGGATCGCAGGACGCAACCCTGTCTGTGGCATTAAAAGCGGCGGAGTCGGATGAGCGCATCCACGTCATTCGCCATCCCAAAAATCTTGGCAAGGGACAGGCGGTCTTTACCGGCAGAGAGAACACCCAAGCCGAAATTCTATTGATGCTGGATGCCGATTTATTGGCGCTGAAACCTTCGCAGGTCTGGGCTCTGATCCAACCAGTGTTGAACAACAAAGCCGACATGACTCTGGGGCTTTTTCGTGGCGGGCGCTGGAACACCGACCTGGCGCATCGGGTAACGCCCTGGTTATCTGGGCAACGCTGCTTGCGAAGCGAAATGATGGATATGGTCTCCCGGCAGGCTGCGCAAGGCTATGGTCTGGAGACAGCCATAACCGTGGCTGCGTTGCAATACCGATGGAAAATCCAACCGGTCTGCCTGGAAGGAGTCTCTCATCCAGCGGGTGAGATTCATCGCGGGTTTGTCACAGGATTAGCCAATCGGTCAAAGATGTACGTTCAGATTATCCGCGCCTGGTTCATTGCAGGTGGATTCAAAACCTTCTATTTTAAGAGATACAACAGGAAAGAGACCGGTTAGGTAGATCTAATCGCTCATTGCCCCAGGCTGATGGTTTTATCAGCCTGGGGAATAATTTCGGATAAATTCTTCCCCCTTGGAGATCAATTCATCGTGATCCTGCGGCGCCTCCAGCTCTGAGAGCAACTGGCGGGTGTGCCGGCGCAGAAGGTCTA
>JBBIPD010000212.1:0-4859 GCA_037443025.1 Chloroflexota bacterium | reverse complement strand
TGAAAAACCTGCTCCATCCATTTTTCCATGCTCCAGCGGGGGAAGATGGGGCTGGTGTAGTAGGCTTTGCGATAGTTCTTCAGGGTCGTGGCGGTTTCCAGGAAATGTCCTCCCGGACCGACCTGGTTTATCTCTTCCAGGCAAGCGGTTTCCTCGTCTAGCTGGAAACCCTCGGCGTAGATGAATGCCTGGCGGATGATTTCGTGGACATAGACGGCGTTGGCGGCGGAAAAAGCCTTTGAAGTCAGGGTATCGCCCACAAAGGGCGATAAGCCGCCTTTGGTCAGGCTGGCGGTCAGATGGTTCATCCAGTAGGTCTCCGCAGACAGCAAGTCTGGTCCCCAGCCTGTGCCGCTGCCGGAAGTGCCGCAATGCGGTATCTGGTAATGCGCCATGATCTCGGCGCAAGCCAGGTTGAGCAGCATGCTCTGCGGATCATAAAAATTGACCATGGTTTTCATGTCGAAATAGGCGGGCAGGATGCCCAGAATCACCGGAGCACCCTCTTTCATCATCTGACTGATGGTCAGACCGGCGAGCAATTCCGCCAGCATGATGACCAACGTCCCGGCGGGGGTGATGGGTGTGGACATGCCCGCCAGGCTGTAGTTGGAGATGATCACCGGCAAGCCGCGCTCGATGGCAACCTTCATCTTGTCCAACGTGCCCTCGTTCATCACCAGAGGCGTCACCGGATTGAAGTAAGGGATGAAAAAAGGGCGTTCAGCCAGATCGCCGTGGAGGTGCTCCAGCATATCCAACACAGCCGGGAATTTATTTTCATCTGATATCAGTAAGACCAGCGGCTTGGTGGTGTTGGCGATCATCTCCAGGCTGGCGTACAAATCAGAGACAGCCGGAGACACGTCCTGGATGATGCCGATGGTGGAGATGACATCGAAGAGCGGCAATTTATCCCCCAGGCGAACGATTTCCTGCATGTGTCTGCGGGCGAAAGGCACCACGCGATCGTCATCCGATTCCTGGTAAAACAGGGAGGTCACTCCCAGACCATAACGATGGCGGTCTGCGCCAAGGCGGAATGCCAGCTCTCCCATCCGGTTATAAATTTCAATCACGTGAGGGGCTGAACCTAACGCCCACTCGACAACCTCTGGCGGCAAGCGCAGGATGTCCCCCTCCAGGCAAGATGGTCCAAGCCTTTTGACCATCATCTCCTGAACGGCTCGGGAATCCACACGAACGCCGGTCTGCTCAAGGACTCGAAGAGCATACGTATGCACCTGCTGAATTTGGTCTGGGGTCAACAGTTTCAAGGTGGGGTGAACATTGTGAGTTGAGGTCATGTCAGCCTCCTGGTGGGGTGTATTATCTCGCGTTTGTCAATCCCGTCAAGTGTGGGTTTTGGGCTTGGGAAACCCTCGGCAGAAGGGGTTATTTTAGGAAATCGTTAAGGGTTATCGTCAAAAGTGTTAGGCGTCCGTCCATGATCTTTACGCGGGTTGATTGTTCTGGTAATGTTGGGAAAATTCCATTCCTTGACAATCTGGCGCATCAAGGCAGGTTCGGGATGACAAAGATATTAAACCAGATTTTAATCCTTGCCTTATTCTATCCCTTCCTGTTAAGGGGCATTGAAGCGCGAGCGCTAGCCTCGCAAATCATCTACGACGACCATCTGGCTCAGGGCTGGGAGAACTGGTCCTGGGCGAGCATTGATTTGGGAGCAACAACCCCGGTTCATTCTGGGACAGCCAGTATTGCAGTGACTTTTGACGCCTGGGAAGGTTTGTACCTGCACAATGCCAGCGTGGATACTCTGGGGCTGACCGATTTGCGCTTCTATATTCATGGCGGTTCGACTGGGGGACAGGAGTTGAACGTGTTCCTCAATCTGGATGTTAATGGAAACCCGGAGAACGGTCCATCAATCCCTGTATCGCCTCCTCAGCCCAATGCATGGAGCGAAGTTCTCGTGCCTCTGGATGAGCTCAACCCGACCAATGCGGCGGTCACCGGCATAACCTGGCAGGATGCCAGCGGGGGCAGCCAGCCCACGTTCTATATTGACGATATTTCCCTGGTGAGCAGCGAGAATCCCGACAGCCCTCAAATTACCGAGGTTCAAATCCATCCCCGCTCTGTGCCGGCGGACGGCGTCACCACCCTGGTGGTCAAAGCGAGCGTGTCGGACCCACAGGGATTGGAGGATGTCGTCTCGGTTACTCTGGATGCATCCCCTCTTGGGGGCGGCGCGACGCCTCTCAAAGATGATGGGCGCAGCAACGATGGACAGGCGAACGATGGGGTATATGGGGTGGTGCTGACCGTCCCTGAAAGCCAGTCTGCCGGTGAGCGTCGTTTGCTGATCAGCGCAGCCGACCAGAGCGGGCATCTCGCCAGCCTCTCGTCCAGTGTGGTTAGCGTCCTGACGCCAACGGACCTACCGCTCCCGAAAGGGCTGCCTCAGCGCATCGGCTGGGGTTCCAACGCCTGGAGCGAAACGCCAGGGGAGGACTGGCAGGTGAACAGCGGTGTGCCCTGGGACTATGTTTACCAATATATCACCTATGGCTGGGAGACGTGGGGTGGGAGTTTTGTCTCGCGCTTCGTCCACCAGGCATGGGACAAAGGCTATACCCCGGTGGTGACGGTGTATATGATGCTGGGCGTCCCGCCAAACTGCGGGGAAGGCGGTTCATGTTATGCTCAAAAACTGCAGAACCCGGCGACGGTGCAGGCGTATCTGGATTCTCTGCAGAGGGCGGTTCAAGAAGCGCAAGGGTCGAAGCCGGTCATCTTCAATCTGGAACCGGATTTCTATGGTTACATGCAACAATTAAGCAATTCCGCGAATCCACCGCAGGGCGTGCTGCCTGATGACCCCTCGTCTTACCCGGTGGCGCTGAATCGCAGCGGATATGCCAACACGCTGGCTGGTTTTGGACGGTTTATCGTGGATATGATTCACGCCACTGCTTCTAATGCGCTGGCAGCGCCCATGGCGAGTATGTGGGCGACCAACGCCGACCCTCAATCGGTTACAGCGCAAGAGGCGATCCAAATGGGGCAAAGAACAGCCGCTTTTATTGATGCGATGGGCGGGGCGCAAGCGGATTTATTGGTGGTGGAGTGGAGCGATCGCGACGCAGGTTCAGGCTTACGCCCCTGGTGGGACGACGCCGATCGGCTGACCCCTCGCCCCAATCGGGCTATCCTCTGGGAAAGCGCCCTTTCTCAGGCGGCGAACAAGCGCCTGCTTTTGTGGCAGGTGCCGGTGGGGAATATGGGGTTAGATAATACCTGTAATCACTATCAGGATAACCGAGCCGCCTATGCCTTCAGCCATCCGCGGGATTTATTTGATGCCTGGGTGATTGGGGTATTGTTCGGAGGCGGGGCTGAGTGCATGACCCAGGTGGATACCGATGGCGGATTTGTCGCTGCGCAGGGGGGGATTGCGTACGCGCCGCCAGCCAGTCCGGTCAATCTTTCGGCAGGGAGCGTGAGCAATAACAGCGTCCCTGTCAGGTGGGATGAGAACAGCGAGCCAGACCTTTGGGGATATCGCATCCTTTACAGGCAGGCAGCGTCCGGAGATGCTTACAATCTTTTCGTCGGTCGCAGGAATGCCTTCGATGTGTTCCTACCGCGTTCGGGCGAGTGGCAAATCCAACTCCAGGCTGTTGATGCCATGGGCAACCTCAGCCCGCCGACTGCCCCGGTGGGGGTCACGATTGCGCTGGACGCGCAGAGCGTTTTTCTGCCTCTTATCAAACGCTGAACCTGAGTGCAAACAGCCAGCCCATCCACTGGGAATGGGCTGGCGCATCTTGGATGAAGAGGGCGGGATTCCCTTACGACTAAACCATGGGTTCCAGTTTCAGACCGTAAACATCCTCGCCGTATTGAACCCGCACGGGCGCCCAGGTCGGTCTCAGAGTCATGCCGACTTTGAGATCGTAATTCTCATCAGCGTCAATCCGCCCCATCGCCCGCACCCCGTTCTCGAATTCGACCACGCCAATGGTCAGATACCGCTCATCGAACCCCCACGGCAGGTTATAGATGCGGGTGAAAGTGAGCAACCTGGTGTTGCCCTCGGGTTTGACGGGTTCGAATTCGCGGTTTTTACAAGCCAGGCAGCGGTCGTGGAAGGGGTAATGGAGTTTGCCGCACTTTTTGCACCTGTAAGCGACAATGCCAATCTCTTTTTTCATTGCTCTACCCTCCGCAGCACAAACGCCAGGACGTTGTTGCCAAACCCACCGAAGTTGACCGTCAGACCGTTCTGGGCGTTCTTGACCTGGCGATTTTTGGGAAGTTCGTGGCGCAGTTGCCAGACGATATCCACAATCTGAGCCACGCCGGTGGCGCCAACGGGATGCCCACGCGCCTTCAACCCGCCTGAGACGTTGATGGGAATCTGACCGCCTAAGGCAGTCTTGCCCGCCAGAGCTGCCTTGCCGCCTTCGCCTTTCTTGAAGAAGCCGACGTGCTCGCCTTCGGCAATCTCGAGAATGGTGAAGGCGTCGTGCAGTTCAGCGACGTGGATGTCGGATGGTTTGAGCTTAGCCATATCAAACGCTTTTTGAGCTGCCAGAGTCACCGCCTTCAGGTCGGTGGGATCGTCGCGCTCCTGCAGGGTCTGGGTATCGGTCGCCTGACCAAAGCCGGCGATGACCACTGGCGGCTTATTCAGCTTTTTTGCCATCTCCAGCGGACAAAGCACAAGCGCCGCTGCGCCGTCGCTCACCGGGCAGGCATCGTACAGGTGCAAGGGGTCTGCAACGGTGGGGTTGTTGACAATCGCCTCGCGGCTTTCGTAAATGCCCTCGCGGCTGAGGCTCATTTCAACATGGGCATAAGGGTTCAGTCCGCCCATCTCCTGATTTTTA
>JBBIPD010000211.1:2549-5942 GCA_037443025.1 Chloroflexota bacterium | reverse complement strand
TAAGCCGCGGAGAGGCTTAACGGAGCGGTCAAGATCAAAATGTATTGAGGCCACTTGGTCATCCAAACCAGCAAAAAACCTATCCCGATTGCCAGCCAGAGACCAAATAAAGGCTGCTCCTTCCACATCCTACGGAAGCCCAACACGGCAAAGATGGTAATGAAGACATCTATACTGATCAGAAAGACCCCAGGATGCCAGGGAACAGATCTGAACAACCACACCAATGGTTGCCAGAATGGATAACCCGCCTGGCGTACATAATCACTGGTAGCATACTCGCCATGGAAGCTGATCGCCTGCCACAGGCGCGGTAAAGGGTCAACCCACAAGCGGGGGTTGGCAACGAAAAAGAACCCAACCGAGAGCAATCCCCAAAGAAAAGCCGGCGCGAGCCAGCGAAGCCAGGGGGTTTTATCGTGATCTGAGCTGCGTGGGAAATCTTGCCACAGCCAATGCGCCAGAACCGCGATGCCTACCACCCCATAGGGGAACTTTGACGCCGAAGTCAACCCCAAGCCAAGCGCTGCCAAGATCAGCCAGAAGTTCCAGCGCCTGCCAGACTTGAGGTAAAAATAAACTGTCAACATGCTCATTAAGGACGGCAAAGGCTCCAGCATAATCTGGCTGGTGTATTTTATTTGCCAGGTGTTGATTGCCAGGAAAAAGCCCGCCAGGGGGTTAACCAACGCCAGCGCCAGCACCTCCAGCGTGCCAAAAACGACCGATAGCTGGCGGACGGTTTGAAAGTGAGGTTGGGGCAGCCTGGAGGCGATCGGGGCGCTGGCTGACTTTTCGGGTAAAGCCTCGGTCGGGGGGAGGGGTAAGATCGCCAAACCGTACGCAAGCTTGGTCAGCGGCGGATGCTCATAGTTGAAGTCATAATTAATAATTTCCGCCAGGTCGCGCTGGCGCAAAGCCTGAGCGTAATGAATTGCCGCGCCGAGATAGTCATCTTCGTCGTAATCAATGGGCAACAAAGCGGCGGCGCGCTGGCGCAGGAAAATGGCGAGCCAGACAACCAGCAGGAAGCCGCCCATGGCGACGAGCCGTTTAAACATCAACTACCCCAAACGCCAGCTCCAACCCCTTCCAAACTTCATTCCTCCAGCAGGGATAATTATGCCCGCCGGGATACTCGTGGTAGGTGACGTCATAACCGGCTTGTTTCAGCAATGCATACAGACGTCGGTTAGCCGCCAGCAAGGATTGGAAATCATAGATGCCCACATCCAACCAGACTTTAATGGGTCGGAAATGCCCCCTCTCAATCAGCTCAAAGACCACGCTATTGCGATCACCCAGCGCAAAACCGCCCGAGAAACACAAAGCGGTGCCAAAGATTTGCGGTAAGCGCAAGGTTGTGTAAAGAGCCATCAAGCCACCCATTGATGCGCCAAGCACCGCATAACTTCCCGGATATTGGCTGATGTCTAGTAGATTCAGCTCTCCGGCAGCCAGGGGGAGCACCAATTCGCGGAGAAAAACCAGAGTGCTCTCGCTGCATGCGTATTCAGGCATGCGCGCCCCACGACCATGATCCACAAACGCCAGGGCGACGGGGCGAATCCGCTTCTGGTGAATCAGATTATCCAGGATATTGACCAGCTTCCCCCTTCGGAAGAAATCCTGCCCATCCCAGACCACCAAAAGCGGGCTGGGTTCGCTGGTTGGTGGTTGGTAAAGGCGCACGGTGCGCGATTTACCGTCCACCAACCGCCATGTCTCTACCTGGTGTTGGGTAACTTTCCCATGCGGCACCGACCGCCTGATCCGGATGAGGTCCGTCTCACTTGCACCGGGCATATAGAAATAATGATTGGTATGTCCAAATCCATCCGGAGTCAGATTACGATTATAAGGATCGGGAATGCGTTTCTCAGGCTCAATGAAAAACGCGTATTCGATATAGGCATCCATAGGCAGACGGGTCTGATAAACCCATAAGTCTTCCTTCACTTGGGTCAACTTTATCATCTCGCCGCGTTCCCGATCGGAGAAATCTGCCATCAACCCAGGTGCCTGGGAACCTACCCAGAGAAAGGTTACCTTTTCGCCGTCAATGAGTGGATTGCCTTCGGTTTGAATGCGCTTGAGAAGATCTGATGCCATAGATGTTATCAAGAGGGTAATGGGATTATCCCGGATGTTCCTGCCAGAAACCGAGATTCTACATCGTTGGGGGTTATTGACCAGCCAGCCAGACTCCGCTTGCCGGAGGGAGGCTCAGGCTGTATGGCTGACCCTGCTGGGGTGAAGGGTAGCCTGTTCCACTAAGCAAATCCGTCAGCTCACCCAGCCCATTCGGGACATCATTTAGGGTAACGGTCACCGCCTCATTGGAAAAGTTGAACAACGTTATAACAACCACATCTCCCTGAGAGCGCAACATTCCCCAGGCGCCAGGCTTATCCACCTCAAGATCAAGGATGGAAAATTCGTCCCCCGACAATGCCGGATTTGCCCGCCTGATCTGTAACGCTTTGCGGTAATAGTTGAGCAAGGACTCGGGGTCAGAATCTTGTTCTTCGACCGAAACGCCATCCCGAGGTTTATTCCAGCGATCCTGCGGCTTGAACCAGGAGGTCTGCCCATCACCCTTTTCCGCCGCATACCAGTCCATCGGCTCGCGCCGGTAGTTATCATAAAAAGGCGCGCCTCCCTTTTGCCCGGGCATGCCTATCTCTTCACCATAGTAAAGCAGCACCGGTCCCGGCAGGCTGGCTAGCAAAGCCGCTGCCAGACGTTGGCGCGCAGGATCTCCGCCCAGCTCAGTCGCGATGCGATTAGTATCATGATTGCTTAGAAAGCGTAACGGCAGCGCCTCCGGCGGAAATCTTTTGGCTTGATCGGCAAACAGGGTGGTCAGCAGAACCGGAAAACTCTTACCCGCCAATAAACCATCGCCATTGGAATCTTGATTGCCTTGCAAAAGCTCATAGAGCGGAAAATCGAACAGAGCGTCAAATTGATTGGTGAAAAAACGACTTAGATCTGACGGGTTATGCACCCATGCCTCGCCAAGCATGAGCGCATCAGGGTCTGCGGCTTTGACTGCCTGACGCAATGCCACCAAGAACTCCTGCGGCGGGAAAGTGATATTATCCACCCGAAAGCCATCAATTCCATCGGTGTAATCCCCATCCCCGTCCAGATCGAGCCAATAAAGTGCCGCCTGCGCCAGGTAATCCACCACCTCGGGGTTGTAATGATTGAAACGGGGCATCTCCTCATTGCCAGCAAAACCGGCATACATGGTGTGACTGTCGTTGGTCCAGACGAACCAATCGCTTCTCTCTGATGTCGGGTTTTTATACGCCTCCTGAAAAAGCGGGTTCTGATTAGACAGGTGAGACGGGACAAAATCCAGGATGACCCGTATCTGGCGCTGAT
>JBBIPD010000211.1:0-2487 GCA_037443025.1 Chloroflexota bacterium | reverse complement strand
ATAATCGGTGACATCGTAGCCGTGCACCGAGGGGGAGGGGTAAATGGGCATCAGCCAGATTGCATCCACCCCCAAAGACTCCAGGTAGTCCAGCTTCTGGGTGATGCCTTTCAGGTCCCCAATGCCATCCCCATCCGAGTCAACAAATGAACGAATAAAGATCTCATACACGACATTCCCATTAAACCACTCTGGGGTGATGTATGGGATCAGGGTAGCGCTTGGGGTGGGGACTGCCGTGGGAGCAAGGGGTGTCTCGGTCGCCAGGTCCCCTGTAGGCGAGGGTTGAATGATGTCAGGGGTAGGGGGGATTGGAGATGGCAACGCCTGAGCGCACGCCGATATTAACAGCATGGCTATCATCAGCCCAGGCGTCAGACGAAATCGGTTATTCGCCATAATGCTTTACTTTGCTCTTACCCCTTAACCCCACCAACCGTCAAACCCGAGACCAGGTACCGCTGTAACAGGAAGAACAGGATGATGATTGGAACGCTCATCAAGATGGACATGGCAGAGAAGTCCGACCAGGGCGTTGAAAATTGCCCAACCATCGAGCGCAGCGCCATTGCAAGGGTAAAGCGGGAGGGGTCCTCCAAGAAGCTCCAAGCCAGGATGAACTCAGTCCAGCCGGTCATGAAACTGAACAAGATTGCCACCGCAAGGGCGGGCACCGAAAGAGGCATAATCACCCGGATAAAGGTTTGGGTAACGGTTGCTCCATCAATCAATGCCGCTTCCTCCAACTCTTTTGGCACAGTGTCGAAATATCCCTTCAGATTCCAGATGGCAAAGGGAAGCGTACCTGCGGCATAAGCGATGGATAACCCCAACAGAGTCGCCCGCAATGCCTCCCCTCCGATGCGTATCTGGCTGAGCAAGACATACAGCGGGGCGAGAGTGGCGCTGGCGGGCAGCATTAACAACACAATAAAACCAAGCATCCCCGCCTGCCGTCCGATGAACTGGAAGCGGGAGAAGGCATAGGCTGCCGAGGCGCCCATAATCACGGCGAATACCGAGACGCCTAAAGAGACGATCAGGCTGTTTGCCAGGAGCTTGCTGAAGGTCATGCACGTCTCAGGCAGGGAGGGATTTTTGCACAAAAGCGACCACGGCTCAAATAGAACCCGGCGAAAAGATTCAAAAGATGCTCCCGGCGGGATGATGGTCAGTTCGAGCGGTTTGTCAATGTTGCGTGGGTCTAACGCCATTGAAAAGATCCATAGGAAGGGGAAAAGCACGGTAGCCAGCACCGCCAGGAGGAAAATTTGCAAAGCAATCTGCTTCAAGATTTGATTGCGTTTTCTATGCATTGTAAGCCTCCGTAGCCCGGGTGACACGGTTGTTGATCAGGGTAATGATGAGCAAGACAAAGAAAACCACAATGCTGAAAGCAGCAGCCATACCATACAGGCGTTGTTCATAGACCAGCTTGAACGCCTGGGTGACCAGAATTTCGGTGCGCCCAAATGGACCGCCTCTGGAGATGAAGTAAATCACGTTGAATTGATTAAACGTCCAGATGGTTCCCAACATGATTGCAGGCACCATCGCCGGGCGGATGAGCGGCACGGTCACATTCCAGAATTTCTGCCAGCCGTTTGCCCCATCCATATCGGCTGCCTCATATAATTCGGCTGGAATCGCCTGCAGCGCCCCAGTCGCCACCACCATCATAAACGGCCAGCCCAGCCAGATATTGGCGATCAACACCGCGAAGAAGGCGACTGGCAGGTAATACAAAATGCCAGAATCATGAGCGACTTCCAACCAGCGCGTGTCGGTGGGGAAACTGGTGCCCAACCATTGGTTAATCTTGGCTAACAGGAGATTGATGGCGCCAAAACGAGGGTCGTACATGTTCCGCCAGGTCTGCACCGCGATATACCCCGGTATAGCCCAGGGCAACACGAACAGCACCCGATAGACCTTGCGACCAATCAGGTTTTTACTATTCAAAGCCAGAGCGATGATGACCCCCAAAGAAACGTGGAAGATAATATTGCTCACCGTCCAGACGATATTGAAGAGCAATAGACGACCAAAGTTGTAGTTCTCAATTGCCAGATTGCTGGTGATGACCTTGATATAGTTCTGCAAACCGACAAACGCGGGGGCATATTTTTCCCAGGTAGATGAATCAAACAGATTGAAGCGTAGATTTTGAATGCGATAGTCCGTGAAAGACATCCAAACCTGGTAAATTTGAGGCCAAAATGAAATAATCAACATCAAGATTCCAGATGGCAGGATATATAACCAGGCTGTTTTGGATACCTTCAGGAGTTGTCTGAACTCCTCTCTTTTTCTGTTCTTTTCATCTGCGAGGGTCGTAGTAGGAGAAATCACAATGTGTTGGCTCATATCCTCTCTCCATGAATGGTTTTGAACCCTTGCGGACGGCTCGCTTGATTTGTCTCCGCAGAGAAGGAGAAACGTTGAAGAGACAATACCTGATAAGTTATAAATTTCACTGGATATATT
>JBBIPD010000210.1:0-5949 GCA_037443025.1 Chloroflexota bacterium | reverse complement strand
CACAAGTTGCACCCCTTTTTCAATCCCCTCACCTAAAGTGCCAAACTCCAGGGGCAAGCTGCGTTCTTTGCAGCCCGGGGCGAGGGCGATACCCGGCGCGGGGGGCGTTCAGGCATGGGATCGGTATGCCTTTCTCAATAACAATCCATTGCGCTACAACGATCCGACGGGGCGCGTGGCGGTGGCGGAGTTTCCTCCAGTTTTCAAGGGAGACCCCATGCCATCCGCATAGCCAGGAGGTCTGATTTGCTGCATTGGCGAGGGTTGCGCGCCTTTTTCTCCCCGCTTCAGAGTCAACCTCATGTTACAATATTTACACGATGAAGAGCCAAACGCTGGATGATGAGCTTCGTAGCTGTCTGAGCGCGATTTTTTCAAAATACCCCATTGCTCTGGCGTACCTGTATGGCTCGCAGGCTGCAGGGCAAGCCACGCCTCTCAGCGATTTTGATATTGCATTGGTGATGGACCGTGACACCTACGATTCGAAATCTCGCCTGACGGTTGAATTGAATCTGGAAGAAGAGATCGCACGAAACTGCGGGATTGGCAATGTTGATGTGCGAATTACGAACGAAGCGCCGCTCATGGTGCAAGGCGAGGTGGTTACGAAAGGCGTCTTACTCTATAGCCGGGATGAAGCTTATCGCGTGGATTACGAGACGTCAACCCGCTCAGCCTATTTTGATTTTCTACCGATTGCCGTTGAGCATCGAGAAGCTTATTTTGAGCGACTCATAGAGCATGACAGAGATGGTTAATCCCGAAAAGATCCACGGTCTGTTGCGAGCTCTGGGGGCTTCGCTAGAACAGTTGCGTAAGATTGCGCAGATGGATCAGAAGCGTTTCTTGGGAGATGCTCTGGCGTCAGGGGCGGCGAAATATTATCTCCAAACGGCGATTGAAGCGTGTATCGATATCGGAAATCACATCATTTCATCCGAGGGATATCGTGCTCCGCGAGATTATCGGGATGTATTTACCGTTCTGGAGGAAAACGGTTTGGTTACAGGTGTACAGGCGACAAAATTACGCCAGATGGCTGGATTACGGAATCGGCTTGTCCACCTGTATTGGGAAATAGATGACGAGTTGGTTTTTCAGTATTTGCAGACGAACCTGAGTGATTTCGACGAATACAGCCGGGCTGTGTTGAAATTCATGAAGGGCTGAGCGCACCCCGCTACAACACCTGCGAGCTGGCTTTGATGGTGGGTAGGGTTGGACAATGCCCCTGGATGCGGTCATTGAGAAGCACGTAGACGAGAGAAGAGTTGTCAAAAAGTCGGTTTGCGTGACCCAAAGCTGTCAAAAACCCGGTTGAATCTGTCAGAAACCCGCAAAAATCGTGTCAAAAAGGTCGTTTTGCAGGTCAAAAACCACCCCAAAATCTGTCAAAAACCCCTTTTTGACGTCAAAAAGTAGGGGTGTTCCGGTTAAGGGAAGTTTCTGACAACCGCGTTCACCCCAGCTTGCTCACCCTGCTTATCAAGGCGCCCAGTTTGGAGGTCCGACACCCCCCTGCCTTCCTCTCCCAGGGTCAGGAGAGGCAGGGCGCGCGCTTGGAACATTCCGAGACATCAAATCGGCGCGATAATATTGTGTGTGGTCAACGGTGATTGTGGCGCACCCTAGAAGCGTGCCATGCCGGAGCGGAATCCCCTCTCACGAGCGCGGGAGAGGGGCGGGCTGCGTTCTTTGCAGCCCGGGGTGAGGGCGATACCTGGGGCGGGGGACGTCCAGGCGTGGGATCGCTACGCGGCGATGGGCAATAATCCGGTAATGTGTAAATACCTCCTGTGAGACAGAATATTAGCCTGGTATTCCCATTCTGCTCCCGAGAATTCTCCATTAAACCGCCAGAGTGGGATGGCAGGTTAAGGTAATTATTGTATAATCTTCACACAACACAATGAGCACTCACTACTTAATGGCTCCTCCCATCAGCAAACGCACGCGAATTCCAGAAGAGGTGGTGCGCGAGCTGGTACAGCGGATAGCAGAAGGGTTTAATCCCCGGCGCATCATCTTATTCGGTTCTCACGCCGCGGGCAACCCAGGTCCTGAGAGCGACATTGATTTGCTGGTGATTATGGATACCCCTTTGCGCGGAGTCGAGCAGGCGCAACAGATTAGACGGGTTATCAACCCAATGTTTGGCGCCGACATCCTGGTGTACACTCCAGAGCAGGTTCAGCAACGATTGGAATGGGGTGATTCGTTCCTCAAATCTATCCTGGAAGAGGGCGTCTTAGTGTATGAATCCACTGACGCTTGAGTGGATTGATAAGGCTGAGGGGGATTTTGCCACTGCCAGTAGGGAAATGCGCGTCCGAAAACTGCCCAACTACGATGCAGTTTGTTTCCACGCCCAACAGACGGCAGAGAAATATCTCAAAGCAGTATTGCAAGAGAACAGGCGCTCTATACCGAAAACACACAGCCTGGTGGAGCTGCTGGCGCTGATGATCGAATTTGATCCGGTTTATCTGATGCTGCAACCGGATTTGAACCTTCTGGAAGGTTATGCTGTTCAGTATCGCTACCCAGGACAAGCAGCTGAGAAACCGGATGCCAGAGCTGCCTTGTCGGCAGCCAGGCGCGTACGGGGATTTATTCGGAATAAACTTGGGCTGAATTAAGCACAATTTCTGGTGAACAATCTGATCCTGCTGCGTTCTTTGCAGCCCGGGGTGAGGGCGATAACCCTCCGGCGCGGCTACATCTGATAGTAATACCAGCTAAAGACGACGCAGAAGGCAGCAAAGATGACCGCGTTGACCCAGCCCAAGGCGGGGAAGCCCGAGAAGAGCAGGGCGTAGAGCATCACCAGCGTCCCCAGCAGCGTCCAGAGCATCTCCATAAAGACCACAATGCGCACGCTCTCCCAGTTGCTCGCCTGGTAGCCAAGCCAGGAGCTGGTGGCGTAGCCCAGCAGGGCGGCGCCGAGCAGACGATAGATTTCCAGTTGCGGCGCCTGCACCCCATACAGGCTGCCGGTTTGCCCGGGCAGCAGCAGGAATGCCAGCCCAAAGATCAGGGCGACGATGAAGTGCGCCAGGAAGGCGAATTTCAAACCCCGTGGAATTGCGGCGTTCATCTGTTCCCTCCAAGAAACAAACCAATCGGCGGCGAGGTCTGGCACGGCGATCACGGTCAGTTCTGGCTGACCCGTTAATTAAAACCCCGCTGCTCGAGCGGGGTTACCCATTTTTACGCCTGAAGGGAGAATGCGCCGGCGGATTTCGTCAGAATCATCTAATTCGTGAAGCGAATATCGCTTACAGTAAATTCATGATAGCCTTGAACAAAAGTATTGTCGGCGTGAAAATCTATCTTGCGTATAGATTTATGGTTGACGTTCGGATAGTATTTCGAGAGTTCCAGGCGTACGATTTGATCTTCGGTCTTCGCGTCAACGATTTTCCCATCGCCCAGCGTGACGCCGTTGAATATCGCCTCGCTTTCTTTGAGAATCACCATAAACCGCGCATCGGGGCAACCAAATCTGGTTTTTAATTCCAGATAGCGGTAGCCCGATACATCAATCGGCTGAGCAAAATACAGAGAGACACCGGCGAAAGATTCTGCCTCAGGCAAATTGTAGCTGACATGATAAGCAATGCTGATATGCCCGTTTTGCAGGGAGGACGCGACCGAATAATTACCCGTGCCCCCTTTGCCGAAGTCCACCCCCTGATAGAGAAATGCTTCAACATTCCCCCTTTCCACAGGGAAAGAGCGGGCATCCTCAACCACCTGGGGAGGAATCAACCAAGTGCCTACCCACAAGAAGAAAGCCCCCGTCCAAACAAACAACACGACCAGGAGCGACATCTGCCAGCCCGGATGAGTTTTCGCATCGGATATAATCGCCAGAATCAACAATACCGAAAGCAAATACCCGGCTATCGAAATAATACGCACCCAAAAAGGGGAAGCGGCGAGGCTTGCCCAATCGCTAATGGCGCCGGTCAACCCCGCCAATATTGCCACAATCAGCGCAATCTTCTCGATGACCTTCCATGAAACGCGAACCTTTCCCCCCTCGGGTGTTCTTTTGACTTCTTCTTTGTCAACCATATTCCCCTCCCAGAGACACGCCAGGTTCCATCCACCTCCTCGCCAGGAGACGAACCTGATTAAAGTTTAGCACAGAATGTTGGGAGTAAAACAAATCCCTCTTGACACCATCGTCTATGTCCTGTAAGATTGATTACAGGACATTATAAATCGAGCCAAAATACCAGGCTTAGTCCATGACTTAGTTTACAATTGAATCAGGAGGTGACCCGTGACTATCCAGGTAAATATTCACGAAGCCAAGACCCATCTGTCCGAGCTGCTGCAACGCGTGATGAACGGCGAGGAAGTGATCATTGCCAAGTCCGGCAAACCCATCGCTCGCCTGGCGCGCTACCAACCTGGAACTCAGCCGCGCACTCCCGGGGACGACGCCGGGCTGGTGAGCATCGCCCCAAATTTTGACGAACCTCTCTCGGAGTTCGAAGAGCTGTGAGAGCCTTGCTGGATACGCACACCTTCCTGTGGTGGAACATGGATGATCCGCAGCTCTCAATCGCGGCTCGCCAGTTCATCGCCGATGGGCGTAACGAGTTGTTCTTCAGCGCCGCCAGCGGCTCGGAGATCGCTATCAAAGCCGCCCGCGGTAAGCTGCCCTGCCCGAAGCGCCGGAGAAATACGTCGCTAGCCGCCTGGCGCGGCATCGCTTTCAACCTTTGCCAATACAACTCAGCCACGCCCTGCGCGTCTATGACTTGCCCGAGCTACACCGCGATCCTTTCGACCGCCTGCTAATCGTCCAGAGCCAGATGGAAAACCTGCCCATCCTGACTGCCAATGAGAACATCCGCCGCTACGCGGTGCAGACCATCTGGTGATCCCCGCGCTTGAAATCGTATGGCTGACCTGCCACCCTCATCCCCCGTCTCATCCCTTACCCCCGCCCCCGACCAGGTGCACGCCCTGCTGCGCGATTGGTCGGCGCACCTCGATCTGCTCGTCGCCTCCGCTGAAATCTCCCCCGCCACCTGTCAGGCATACCGCCGCGGCTGGGATAAGTTCTGGGGCTGGCTGCTGGAGCAAGAGGTGAACCAGGTGGACGCCCACCTTATCCGCAGCTGGACGGCGGAACTGCGCCTGGCAGGGGTCAAGCCCAATTCCATCAACGTCTGGCTGGCGGGGGTGCGCGCCTTCTTCGCCTGGGCGGTCTCGGCGCGCCGCCTGGCGCTCAACCCCGCCGCCGGAGTGCGCGGGGCGCGGCGCAAAGGCACCTCCAAAGGGCATCTGCGCCAATCCCTGACCGACGCCGAAGTGCGCCGCGTCCTCGCCGTCCCCGATCGCAAGACCCCCCAGGGGAAGCGCGATTACGCCCTGCTGACGCTCAAAGCCTACACCGGCGCCCGCGATATCGAACTCCAGCGCGCCGACCTGGAGGATTTGCGCACCCGCGCCGGCAGGTTGGTGCTGTACGTGCAGGGCAAAGGCAGGGAAGAAAAAGACGAGTTCATCGTCATCGCTCATCCCGCCGCCGAGGATGCGCTCTACGCCTGGCTGGCAGCCCGCGGCGAGCAGCCCGGGGCGCTGTTCACCTCCCTCTCCAACCATGCCAAAGGTCAGCGCCTCACCCTGCGCTCCATCCGGCGCATCGTCAAACGCGCCTACCGTCTGGCAGGCGTACGCGGCGCGGGCAAGACCAGCCACTCCCTGCGCCACAGCGCCATCACCAGCGCCATCCGTCACGGCGCGCCCCTGCCCAAAGTCCAATCCATGGCGCGCCACGCCAGCCTGAATACCACCATGATCTACTACCACGAGCTGGACCGGGTGGAAGACCCGGCGGAGGGCTACGTGCGCTACGAAGAAGATGAAACCGAAGGGATGGATAAGAGACGACCTTAAAATTGCCGGGTAGGTTTGCAAACCCGC